>CALMDN010000319.1 GCA_937864935.1 uncultured Bacteroidales bacterium | reverse complement strand
TAAATGATGATTTTGTCCTGGTTCGCCCGGGGACAAATGTACCGGCAGATGGTGTAAAATCCGACCGGCTGCAACCAAGATTCCCTGCCGTACGGATGGTGCCCCCGGTAATGTTGTCGGTGAGGGTATATGTGGCATCTGACCGGATGATGATGCCCTGGTCGGCAAAGTTCAGCTCTCCTGCCGACATGGTGATCGATGCGTTACCCTGATACGGCCACCAGCTGGGATTGATTCCCCCATAGACATTAAAAATGCCTCCGTATATAAACAGATTCCCGCGAAGGTCTATGTTGCCACCATAATTGCTCAGGTTGATGGTGCATGCAGAATTGATGTAATAGCTTCCCGCAATGGCATCATCCATCAGGTCGTTGGCTGTAAAAGTCCCGCTGTTCAGCACATCCACAGCTCCGGCTGTCCAGTCGTACCGGGCACAGGTAACCGTGGTTCCGTTCACCCTGAAGGCACCACCAGCGGCTTTGTGGACTTCAAGGGTGTAGAAGGTCTCATTGGAGCAATACTGGTGATAATTGCCGCCGGAGAAAACCACCCTGCCTGTCCCTTCAGTAAACCCTGACGGTCCCACCGAATTGGTCCAGTTGCCGAACACGATCAGGTTGTTGTTCTGAGGGTCGAAGGTCCCCGCCTGAATGGTAAGGTCTTTCATCACCGTCAGACTGTTGTTGATGGTTGCTGTACCACCCGTGTTGATGTTGAGGTTATAGAACACATCGCCGGTGTTCACTTCAATGGACTGTGTACCTGAGGTTCGCTCAAGGCTGACGGTTCCGTTGCTGAATGAGAAATTGCCGGCATTCACCAGGTTACCGGCCATAATCACTGTGATATTGGCAGGACACTGCAGGTAATTGCCGCTTGCTATATTGATGGTTGACCCGTATCTGAGGCTTGCTGTTGAAGCAGCGTTGATCGTTACGGTGTTACCGCTGTTTTTACCGAAGGTAACCACGCTGAAGCTGCTCGACGCACTGTTGCTGGTAATCATGGTGTTGGTGCTTCCTGTAAACAACACTCCGCTCAGACCCATACCTGCTGAAGAACCGGAGGCAAATTCCCAGTTCCCGGATACCTCAATTGAACTGTTGAGGTAGCCCGACATCGTGGATCCGGATGCCCAGGTAATGTTGTTGACAACCAGTTTTCCGGTTCGCATGATGGTACCGCCCAGACTTAAAGATCCGCTGATCACCGTTGATCCTGAAGCGGTTAACTGTGCATTGTTTGAAGTGGTAGCACTGATGCTTAGCGATGCCCCGGCATTGATGGTAAGGTTGGCGCAAACGCCTGTGGTTCCTGATAGTACCGGCTGATTGGCCGGAGCGGATGGGATGTTAACATTGTCTGTTGCTCCCGGAGCACCTGAAGGTGACCAGTTGCCCGAAGTGTTCCAGGCGGTACTCACAGCTCCGGTCCAGGTTTTCTGGGCAGCGGCATTCATTGCGAACAGCAGGGCAGCCAACCCGGCAATAATCCTTATTGTTTTCATAACTATCGGTTTGTAGAATTCGTTTATTCATTGGTTTCTTCAATGCCGGTAAATGTCAAATTCATCGTAGTTATTTTTGCTGTCCGAGTTTGTATAGTCAAGTGAGTCAAGGGATTCTTCGATGTTGGACCTGAGCCAGTTAAGAAATTTATTTTTGTCTTCGTTGTCGCCCTGAAGCCGGATGACAGACTTCATGTCGGGGCCATAGTCCATTCTTCCTTTGAGTCTGAGCTTGTAAGCCATCTTCATGCATTCGAAACCGAAGGCATCCTCAAAGGATTTCCGTGAAAACCTGATTTCGTTGAAATTGTCCATGAGTCGCTGATCTGTGTTTGAACCCAGTAAAGTGAATAGAACTGGTTTATTTTATTTATTATCAGGGTGTTGCCGAATCGATATAGGCGGCAGCATTGTTGTCAACGATGGTCATATCGGCGGTATCAATCACACCGTCGCCGTTTACATCGGTTGGCAGGTAGCCGGCGGCATAGTTGGTGGCATCGTTGTCAACAGGAGTCATGTCGGCAGTATCGATAAAACCATCCTGATTCACATCGCCACTATAGATGACGTAGCGTCCGTCGGCCATCAGCTGAAGGTTGTCACCGTAAACTTCTGACGGGTGATCCATGACAAACGAAACAGCATTCCCGGCAAAGAGCACCGGATTGGCAGATGCGGTGAATATGCTGTTGCGGTGCCGGATGGCTATAAAATAGCTGCCTGTGAAACCAGACGGAAGTGCCACTTCAAGTGTCCCATCCGTATAAAGGCTGACGTTTTCAGACACATAAACAACTTGCTGGAAGTCTGCCGCACTCCTCAACTCCAGGGTGAGCTTATCTGCTATGCCTGCGCCGAAATGCGGTCCGTTCTCATCGGATGCTTCGCGCATATTTCCGGATCCTGCGTACAAGCCTTCTATAAATACGCTCACAGAGAGCGTCAGTTGTGAAGGTTCGTTATTAAACTCATCTGCTCCGATGTCGGGTGTCGCAGGCGAACGGTTTTCGCCATCTATGTCAGTATCGACTGAAGGAAATGGTGTGCCGAGATTGTCGAAGAGAAGGTTGGTACAATGCAGGTCTGTATTGCCTGCAAAACCCGGGTCTATTGAAACGGAATTCATGTCAAGCCCGGTGAGCGACCTCCAGGAGGCGATGTCGGGATATGGTACCGCATCAATGGAAAACATGGCCGGGCCATCAGTAACCAGGTTGTTATAATTCATCTCTGTGATAAATCCCGGATTTTCAAGGTAGTTGTTGTATGCGATGCAGGTCCCGCCCGCCTGATTGACCAGATTGTTATTCAGCACCGTGTTGGTGTATTCCTGAGGCGTATCTGCTCCCTGGTAATTTATAACCGAGGAAAAGGTACCCGGAGCACCGTAAATATTGATACTATTGTGTACAATAAAAAGATGGGTTGATGATCCCAGGTAAGCCCCGTGACTTACAAAACTGCCGGATTCAAGGGTAATGAAGTTGTTTGAAATCAGCATGGGTTGTGATGACTCCATAAAAGAACTATAAAGATTAATACCACTCTTTACCTCCGCATCTCCTTCAAGCTGAATCCGGTTATAGCTGATGTCACCTCCGTTTATTACATCTGAAATATACATTCCGTTTGCCCATTGTGTATTCAGCTGGTTGTTGTTTAAGAAATTTCCGGTTATTTCAAGGTGGTCAATAAATCTTAGATCAATGCCTATGTAATGGAATCCGGTTATCTCATTGTTCCGGATATTCAGATTGCTAACCGGTCCGGTAGTTAAGTTTGCACCTTCTATGTTGATCCCTGCAGTCCCGTTGCGGATCCGGTTATTTTCGAACAGCAGGTCGCTGCCGGTGAAATAGCTGGCATATATCACGACGTTCTCAGAACCAAAGTGTGAGTCATCAGTAAAGCCTTCGATGTCATTGTTAATGAATGATAACTGATTGCACTCATTTACGAGATGAATGACCTTGCCATAGGTATCTTCGAAATCCGAAGCGCCCAGTGTTTTCAGGTGTAATCCGTTAAAGGTCAGGTGGGAACAATTTTCAAGCTTGATGGTGTAATTGTTGGTTTTTGTAGGAACAGCCACTATGGTGGCCGTATCGGAATAGTCAGGATGCCGGGTAAAAACGATTCCTTTTTCCGGCCCCGATCCGTTGATATGGGTGAAGTGGAGTTGTCCGATAAATTCTTCAGGCATCAGGTGAAAGGTCACGGGGTCGGAAATCCCTCGGGTCAGCAATGCATTCAGCGCTGTTAAAGGGCTGTCAAAATCACAATCATCACTGCCGACCGTGTAGATGCCATGCAGTGCATCGGTGTGATTCACCACCGGACTTTGCCAGAGTACATAATCATTGGCCGTTGTGTTGTCGCAATTGCCGTTGCCATTATCGCAGTTTAGGTTAAGGGCGATATGCCAGGTGCCGTAGGTGAAGTCAAATCCGGGAATATTTCCGGCATCAGCAGAAAAGGTTGCATCATGGTATTCGTCCACCTCAAGAGGTGGGATTTTTATGGTTCCCAGAGTAACTTCGGGTGTTCCGTCAGGGGGTGAACTTTCGAGATAAACCGTAACAGATACAGAATCGGCCAGGTTATAATATCCCTGGTTGGCCAGCCTCATCCCGATATCTATGGTGGTGCCGTGAAGGTCAACCGTGCGCAGGGTTGAATCTTCCTCAGCCAGGTTGCTGCATGCTCCCGCCATTCCGGTCACTATGCCAAAGTTACCTGCCCTTAATCCTGATGAGTTTACAGCTCCTCTGACCCTGTAGTAATACCGCTGATTGGGGACAGCTGTCATGTCTTCGTAATAATTGTTGAGTGTGTTGCTGTAGTTGACCAGGGTGGTGTAAGCAGGGTTTTCAACCGGGGAGCGTTCTACCCGGTAATGGGTTGCCCCTTCGGCTGGCTGCCAGCTGATCACTACCCTGTCGGCAAGTGCACCAATGGTTGTGCTGACAACGGGTGCGGCAATCCGGCGATAACCATCGTTGTATGCAGCATAACCGCTCACCATATAGCTGGTATCACTGGCTACCCTGACCGTGTATTGATACAGAGCACCCGGAATGCCTGTATTGTCTGACTGGCTGGTGCGGGTGACCCACCCTGAAACGGGAGAATAAGGGTCAATGATACTGTTTCGCCTGTAAACCCTATAGTAGGTTGCTCCGGCCACGGAGGTCCAGGATATGGTTGTATAACTGGTTGATGTGCCATCGGAGGCCGTTACAGGCGGTGTTACAAAGTTGCGGTAACCTGCGTCTTTTGCACCATAGCCTGTGGTTACCGTTCCGGAGGCATCCTGTGAGGCTTTGACCCAGTAATGGTATTTTACCCCGGTTGTGGCTGTGAGATCACTGAATGTTGTTGTGGATTGCCAGTTGCTTATAGGTGCTGAAAGTGCCGGATGCATGGATGTACCCCGGTAAACCCGGTAATGCGTAGCCCCGGGCACTGTATTCCAGGAAACTTCCACCCGGTCGGTGTAGGTGCCATCGGTTGCCGATGCTGACGGGGCCGTGAAAAAGCCAAGGTACCCGGTATTGGCTGCGCTGAACCCGGTTGCATACTGACCAAACTGACTTTTTGATGCCCTTACCCAGTAATAATAAGTATTTCCATAAACCGGTCCATAATCTGTATAAACCGAGTCAAGAGGAACCCAGGTCGGACCGGTGATTACGTTTTGTTCTGTTGCTAAAGGTGTCAGACTTCTGTATATCCGGTAATGGGTGGCTCCGACCACCGGTGTCCATGAAATGACAATCCTGTCTCCGTAGGAGCCATCACTGGCTTCTACATTTACCGGAGTTGCCAAAGCTGTATTGCCCGTATTGTAACTGCTCGAAGGCGATGGCCTCAGACCTTCAGGATAGCGCGATGCTTTCACCCTGTAATAATAAGTCTTGCCCGGAATTGCGGAATAGTCCTCATAGGTTAAGGCTGTTGTCCAGGCAGGGCTTATCTGATCAGGGGCCAGGTCAAAAATGGATTCAGCACGGAAAACAGCAAAGTAAAGCGGTTCGCCGGTATTGTTTTCCCAGGTAATCAATACCTTGTCAAGATAGTCCCCGTCACTGGCCTGTACATTGACCGGTGCTGCAGGATTGTCCGGAATCACCACCTGGGCAGCGGCTACCCACTCATTGTTCATTTCATTGGTTTCCTCTACTTCCTCAAGGTTGTCCAGTAGAAGTCCCAGATAGTAGGTGCCGGGGGCAAGCCCGGGAAGCGCAGCAGCAACATCGGTGGCCGGCAGTTGAGCCTGAAGAATAAGCCCCGGCCCGACGTTGAAGACTTCTGACTGACGCAGTAAATGGTCATTGGTTGAAATCACGTTGTTCTCTGACAGATAATACCCATAGCTGAATTGGTCAATGGTAACCATCGATTGTTCGGCATAATAACCATTGGTCGCGCTGACAATGGTTCCATTGATACTGGCATTTCCGCTGCTGCAATAAATATCAGGTATATAAGTGGGCAAAACCGTTGTTTTCCAGGTGCCTCTACCATAAGTTCCGGCAAAAAGCTGCGCAGGGGTTGTAGAATAGTTGATGACAAGGTCTCTTACCTGTGTCAGCGGCAACCCGGTTTTGAAAGGTAACCATCCGCTCATGGTGGTATCTTTGTAATATACCCCGGCTGTGGTTCCGATGTACAAACCTTCCGGGGAGCCATTCATATAGGCAATCGACATCATTCCAAGAACAGGCAGGTCGCCCGTAATGTCCTGCCAGGAGTTTCCCCGGTTGATTGAACGATAGACATTTGTACCTCTCACGATGTACACTATATTCGGATTTGTGGGGTGCGTTTCAAACCTTACTCTTCCGCTGCCATTGGGTTGATCCAGTTCAACCCATACGGGAGAGTAGTCGAGGGCATTGCTCGTCCGGAACATCCGGCCATTGTTGTATGTTATATAAACCAGGCTTTCCTGGGCCCTGGATTGTTCAATAAATTCAATGGTTGTTCCTTCGTCTGTGCCGGTGAGGTTATCACTGATTTTAAAAAAAGTGACATCTTCCGGATCGGGGGTTCTGATGTTGCCGCACCAGTACATATCGTGTGCACCATAAAACATTTGGTTGGGGTTGAAATAATTCACCACATAGGGAGTTTGAAAGTTTCCCTTTTCAGTAATTCCATTCATGCCTTCAGCTGCAATGCTTTCGAAAATTGCATTGGCGGCTCCTCCATTGATTGACCTGGCTACATGGCCATCCTGGCTGCTTGCGTATACATAATTATAATCTGTAGGGTCAAACCGGCAGGTCATGCCATCTCCCCCGATGGATTTGTAAGTTGTTCCATTGAGCGTAACAAAGGTGGCAGCATCCTGGTTGCCTGAGATGATTCTGTTTGGATTCTGGACATCAACATCAATCCGGTAACTTTCAGTAATGTTAAGTCCGGTGCTTGAATAATGGTAATTGGTGCCATCGTCGGTGTACCATATTCCGGAATCATTACCGATATAAAGCCTGTGGGTGACCGGATGAAACTCGAAGATGTGCTGATCATCGGCATAAACCGGTTCCTGGTTGACAAATGTCTGTCCTCCATCGGTAGATTTGTAAAAATTAATCATACCCGCATAAACGATGTTCTGATCGTAAGGATCAATGATAACATCCAGATTGTATCCACCTTGCTTATCGCCGGGAGTGATTCCGGTTGAATAAACCGTTTCAAACGATTCACCCGAATTGGAAGAACGATAGACTCTATGAAACTTTGAATCTTTGGTAGTGAATAACAATACCCTGCCCGGGTTAGCTGCGGTTACTCCAATTGCAATCCGATGGGTTGAAAGTGTCAGTTGTGGTGTCCAGTTGTATCCGAAATCTGTTGATTTGTAAAAAGTTGTTCTGCTTACTGCATAAAGCGTTAAAGGCTCTCCCGGCTTTTGTTCCATATCAATGATGTAGGCTGTCAGTCTCTTTTCCCAGGTTTCACCGCCATCAACAGAGTAAAAAACACCATAATTTGAAGCAACAGCCATAACATCCGGATCAGCAGGGTGGAAATAGATTTTATGTACGATTTTGTTATGATTGGTGGTTAATGGTTTGGCTTCCCAGGTCTGTCCCCCGTTTGTTGATTTGTAAATTCCCTTTCCAAGCGTGTTCTCCCCATCCCTGTCTCCGGTTCCGATAAAGATTGTATTTGGGTCTTGCGGATGCACTGCAACCGCTGAAACGCCCAGAGAGGTTATGTTGTCCGTGTTCATGTTTTCCCAGGTTGCTCCGGAATTGGTTGATCTCCAAAGACCACCCAGAGGAGCTCCAACGAAAATCGTGTTGTTGTTATGCGGGCTGAAACCTATGGTGGTTACTCGCCCCATTGCTGCTGTAGCAACAGTTGGATTACCTGATTGATAAACTGGCTGAAATGGAGCTGCATACGACCAGTCTCCTGTGATTGCCATTGAATTGGTTTGCTGCATAAATGCCATTGCCTGCTGAAGATCTGCTTCGGGTGATCGCAAGCTGCCATCAGCGTTTGCATACGCTTCACGGTGTGTCAGCCACCTGCTAACCTGCTTATATCCGGATCCTTTTTCCGGGGTTTTATCTTTCCAGTAATTCAGAAACTCATGTTTAAAATCGTAGAAATTGCTGTTTTTATCCTGGATTCTCTCTTTCCAGTAATCCAGACTGCCATAAGCTGATGGGTTTGGTTTTTCAGATGCCTGTTCAGCAGTTTGACCAGGACATAATAGTGTGATGAGCGCAAGGCCAATCACCATACTTAAGCGGGTCATTGTTTTCATGGTTTCTTTGATTTGTTATGCTTTAGAGATTTGATGGTGTAGCAACAAATGCTAATTTGTTAGGTAAAAGATAATTACGAGCATATCCTTCTTTAACTTTTACAACATCACCG
>CALMDN010000318.1 GCA_937864935.1 uncultured Bacteroidales bacterium | reverse complement strand
TTGCCCCCGGCCAGTGAAACCATTACCACCGCCGAAGAAACAGTTGAAGGCAGGGTAGCCAGAAAGAAACAGCCCAGCCATAACAGACTGTAATGCTCCCCGTGAAAAGCATTCCTGAATGCAAGTGCAACCAGAGGAAATATGATAAAGGTGATGGTTTGTATGAGCAGGTGCAGTTTCCAGTGTGAAATGCAACTGAACACCTGTTTGTAACTCAGCCTCAGTCCATATAGAAAAAAGATAACCGAAATCCCGGCACCAGCCAGCGATTTCAGCGAAAACAAGCCTGTTTGAAGACCCGGTTCAGGCCAAAACCAGGCCAACATTATCATCATTAGCAGGGCCGGCACAAACCAGTCGATTCCCAGAATGCTGATCTGTCTCAGGATCAGTTTAACATACTTCATTTTTTCGGGATGCCAGCAATACAACATGGATTATCGTACAAAGATAACCAAACATTGCCTCTGACTGCCGGTTGAAGAATCTGGATTTTTTCCGGTACTTTTGCAGAATAATCCAACGCAATGCGCATCGATATTCTGACGATTTTTCCGGGCATGTTTGAAGGCCCTTTCTCTCATTCAATTGTAAAAAGAGCCATAGAAAAGGGCCTGGCCGGGATCTTTATTCACAACATCCGCGACTATGCAACCAACAAGCACAGGAATGTCGATGATTATGTTTACGGCGGAAGTGCCGGTATGGTGATGATGATACAGCCGATAGCCGATTGTATTGAACACCTTAAATCTGAAAGGGACTACGACGAAATTATCTTCCTCACGCCCGACGGAGAGCTGTTCAATCAATCTTCGGCGAACGCTTTGAGTCTAAAGGGCAACATCATACTGCTCTGCGGCCATTACAAGGGGATCGATGAACGAATCAGGGAGCACTATATCACAAGGGAGATTTCAGTGGGCGATTATGTATTGTCGGGAGGGGAACTGGCAGCAGCCATTCTTGCTGATAGCATCATCCGCCTGCTGCCGGGCGTGCTGAGTGATGAAACCTCTGCCCTCTCCGATTCCTTTCAGGACGGACTGATCAGCCCTCCGGTCTATACGCGGCCTGCAGAATACAACGGATGGAAGGTCCCGGAAATACTTCTTTCAGGCAACGATAAGGAAATAAAAGCCTGGAACTATGCCCGGGCACTTGAGCGTACCCGCAGCCGCCGACCCGGACTCCTGAATGAAAACGAATAAATTCTGATAAATAAATAGTTTATATAGTATGCCATAATTGATTAATATACAATAATATATTACAAAAATTAATCTCAAAAACCTACAAAACGCTTTGCTGAGCCACTCTTACCTTTCTGACATAAACCAGAAACCAGGCGAGTACGGCCAGAGTAATCACCAGTCCGATGGCCGATGCAATGTTGATGGGCAGCATAAAACCCTCCGGAGCAGCCAGCAGGTACACTGTTACCACGGCTGTCATGAATACAGAGGGGATGAGGGTAATGAGGTAAGCTTTCTTTTCGTTGAAAAGGTAAACCGTAATGGCCCACAGCACAATGGTAGCGAGGGTTTGGTTCGACCAGGCCATATACCTCCAGATGATGGCAAAATCTATTTTGGTAATGACGAAACCGGCAATAAAAATAGGGATGGTGATCTTTAAACGGCTGATGATTGATTGCTGATTCATTCTGAGGAAGTCGGCAACGATGAGTCGGGCACTTCTGAAGGCAGTATCCCCCGATGTAATGGGCGCTGCAACCACGCCAAGCAGGGCGAGAAGGCCTCCTGCTTTACCCAACAGAGAGTTTGATATATCGTTAACCACCCAGGCGGCATTTCCGTTGTGTTCAGCCATTACTTCGTTGAGAGGTCCCACCCCACCGTAGAATGCCATTCCGGCTGCTGCCCAAATCAGGGCTACAATGCCTTCGGCGACCATGGCACCATAAAAAACACGTCGCCCCAGCCTTTCGTTGGTGATGCAGCGCGCCATGAGAGGTGACTGAGTTGAATGGAAACCAGAAATTGCTCCGCAGGCGATGGTGATGAAAAGCATCGGAAATACCGGAAACTTATCGGCCTGTGCATGCATGTTTGTCAGACCCGAAGGGAATGCTTCGGGAATCTGATACCCTCCGTAGATGAGTCCGGCAGAGATTCCAACAGCCATAAACAGCAGCGCAAAACCAAAAACAGGGTATATTCTGCCGATCAGCTTATCAATGGGCAGCAAAGTTGCAAGTACATAGTAGAAAAAAACAATGGCTGCCCACACCGGAATACCCAGGTTACTCATATTGTTGAGAATTGCAGAAGGACCGATAACGAAAACAGCACCAACAAGGATCATCAGCAGCACCGTAATCCCCTCATAAACTGCCTGAAGCCGTTTCCCAGGTATTTGCCCACAATTTCAGGTACACTCTGTCCATTGTTTCTCATGGAGAGCATCCCTGAAAAGTAGTCGTGAACGGCTCCGGCGAAAATATTTCCAAAAACGATCCAGAAAAAAGCAACCGGTCCCCACAAGGCTCCGGCAACTGCTCCGAAAATAGGCCCCAGTCCGGCAATGTTGAGAAACTGAATCAGAAATATCCGCCCCCATCCCATGGGAACAAAATCCACACCATCGGTCAAGGTGGTGGCAGGTGTTGCACGCTTCGGATCAACACCGAAAACCTTTTCCACAAAAGCTCCGTAAATCAGGTATCCGGCAATAAGCAAAAGAATGGCAGAAACAAACGTTATCATCGTTGTGCTTTTAACATCAGAACAGGTGCATCAAATTTAAGGATTTCACTGGTATCGCACAGAAAACTATA
Organism: uncultured Bacteroidales bacterium; assembly: GCA_937864935.1. GTDB lineage: Bacteria > Bacteroidota > Bacteroidia > Bacteroidales > Lentimicrobiaceae > Lentimicrobium. Next base: position 2,641 of record CALMDN010000318.1, on the reverse strand, counting down.
AATGAAAAAAGCTCCGGCAGGTCGCCGGAGCTTTCACAAATCATTTGTTTAACCTATTTAATGTCGAGCAGTTCAACATCAAATACCAGGGTTGCGCTCGGCGGTATGGTTGGCATCCTGCCGCTTTCACCATAGGCAATTGCTGAAGGAATAATCAGTCTGGCTTTGCCACCTTTTTTCATCATTGCAATTCCTTCATCCCATCCCTTGATTACTTCTCCCTGGCCAAGGGTAAACTCAAAAGGCTGTTTTCTGTCGACCGACGAATCGAACTTGGTACCATTCAGCAGCATACCGGTGTAATGAACTTTCACCACTTTACCGTTGGCTGCATTGGGACCAGTCCCTTTGGTTTTTTCGATGTAGTAGAGTCCGCTTTGTGTCGGCGCAACATTAATCTTATTGTCTTTCAAATATTTCTGTAACAGGCCCTGTTCTTCATTCTTTGCTTTCGCTTTGGCATCTTCGGCTTTTTTCCTTTCATCGGCCTGCTGTTTTTCGAACTGGGCTTTTGTCATAAAATCAAGCATTTCAAACTCATAGAGTAAAGTAGAGTAAGGCTTAACCATGGCACCCCTGCCCTTGTCAGCGAATGCGAGTGCTGAAGGAACAATTACCGAAGCTTTGGTTCCTTTCGACATGAGGTTAAGGGCTTCGGTGGCACCCTGGTTGTCAAACTCCTTGCCACATTCCCATTTCATAGGCTCTCCCTGATCGTAGGAAGAGAAAAATACCTTACCGTTGATGTCAGAAACTTTAAAATGAAACCTGGCAATATCCCCTGTTTTGGGTTTCTGTCCGTTCCCCTTCTGGGTTTCAGTATAATAAAGTCCTGATGTGAGCGGGGCAGTCGTAATGTTGTTCTTCTGCAGGTAGGCTGCCAGATCACTTGCTTCCCTGGCTTTCAGGGTTTCGAGTTCGGCCTGTTTTTCCTTCTCGATCTGCTCCTGTGTTTTTGCTGAAATCAGCTTAACATTGAAAACAACCTCTTTGCCTTTGAATGTAGAGTCAGGCACCTGTGGTAAACGAATGGTTTTCAGGAAGAATGAATCAGCACTGGTAATAAATGTGGCGCTGTCACCCGGTTTCATCATTGCCAGACCGGCATAGATATCACCCTTATAGGTTGGTTCACTCAGCGGCAGTAAAAACGGTTCAGGTGAAGTACCTGAGTTGAACAACACAGAATCATTGATTGAATACTGTAAAGCCAGGGTCAGAATCATGCCGTCTTTCATGGTGGTGGTATCGTCGCCCTTCACATGAAATTTGTAATACAATCCGTCACTGGTTTTTTTAAATCCACTGTGTTTTGAACATGCTGCCACAAGAATAAGCAACACTGCGGCAGAAAGCAGCAATTTTGTCTGTAAGTACTTCATTATAAGAAATTTTGATTTGTTTGAATGCGCTTGTTATTTCAATTCGAGTAGCTCCAGATCATAAATCAGGGTAGATTTGGGGGGGACTTTATCCTGGTCTCCCAGCAATCCGAAACCGAGGTGCGAAGGTATGATAAATTTTGCTCTGTCGCCTTGCCTTAACAATAATATTCCCTCTTCCAGCCCACTTTCAACGCCCCCCCTGCCGATCACAAACTCTTTGTTACCGGTTATATCAGAATTATATATCTCCGATCCGTCAATAAGTCTGACTGAGTAGCGAAGCACAGCTACCTGACCGTATCTGGCCTGTTCACCCTGCCCCTTGTAATAGATGTCATACCTCAGCCCTGAGCCGGTTTCTTTCATCTGCCAGCGGTACCTTCTGATAAAGCCATCGATCTGCTGTTTCTCTTCCTGCATGGCTTTCTTATTGGCATAAATCAGGGGCTCCTCGAGTGACCCGGCACTTTGATTTTCAGATTCAGGAGTACTTCCTCTATTGCACGACAGCCCCAAAAAGGCCATAACCAGTAAGGTTGATACAAACAGCAATTTCATGAGAAATCAGTTAATTCTTTGCCTGTGCTCTGATTTTTAGCCCGTATCAGACTTTCTTTGTATTCAGGCAGCAAGGATTCAAAATGTGTGAGGGTTTCTTCCATGATACTGAAGGAGTCACCACCGGCAGCATTCCGGTGACCACCTCCGCTGAAATGCTGGCGGGCAAAATCATTGACAGAGAAATTCCCTTTCGATCGGAATGAAATACGGATTCTGTCGCTCTTTTCAGTAAACAAGGCAGCAAAGCTTACATCCTTCATCGACAGGGCATAATTAACCACTCCTTCTGTATCACCTGGTTTAAAACCGAAACGCTCCAGATCAGTTCTCTTAAGCCAGATATAAGCTGTTGCGAATTCAATGAGTACAACCATTCGTTCACTAAGACAGAACCCGAGCAATCGCATGCGCCCTTCTGAATAGGTATCATAAACCAGTCGGTGAATAAATTCCGTGTCAACACCCGCTTTCAGAAGTTCAGCAACCACCTCGAAGGTGTGCGGATAGTTGCAGGCAAAACTGAATGACCCTGTATCTGTCATGATACCAACGAACAGGTTGATGGCTATAGGTTTGCTGATCAGGTTGCGGTCGCCGATGGCATCTATAAAATCGTATACAAGTTCCGAAGTGGAAGATGTATCAATCACAGAAAAGAGCAGATCGAAATGGTCTTCAGGCTGCAAATGGTGGTC
>CALMDN010000317.1 GCA_937864935.1 uncultured Bacteroidales bacterium | reverse complement strand
AGAGGGAATTACAATTTTTGCCAACCTGTACTTTTTAACATGAACCTGCATTGCTTTTGCGGAAATGGACCCTGATCCTTCAGCCATATTTCCTTTTTGATCAATCGGGGTTTGTTGTAAGAGGCGTTTTTGATTGTTCTATCTTTGTAAAAATAACGGCTTCACCAATGGTACTGATGGATCTGCTGGTCGATATTCTTTATGCATTGCCTGTTTACCAAAGCTTTGCGCTGGCACTTCTGCTGTTTCTCAACAGCAAGGCAACGGGCAGCAGAACCCGGCGTATCATGGCCTGGTTTCAGTTGTCAGGAGCTGTTTATTTCAGTTTTAACTTTCTGTATGCAGTTCACTTTTTCAGCATTCTGAAAGTTCTGTATGCCGTGATTCTGCCTGTTGTACTGGTATTTTTACCAGTTTTCTATCTCTATCTTCTTGCTGCCACCACTCCGGGGTTTCGTTTCAGCAAACGGCATTTCCTGCATTTTCTGCCCTCTTTGCTGTTATTCGCAGCGAATTTTCCGTTCATGCTCATTTCGGAGAATGAGAAACTGAGTTACCTGATGTCTGGCTTTTCCATCACCGGAGGCACCGGAGTTTCTGACTACCTGCTTGCAGTTTATATTACGGGATTGTTTGGATTACTCCCCCTGCAATTGCTTTATTACACCCGCGAAACCATCAGACTCTACCGGAAACACAAAGTCTATATCCTCAACAACTATTCCTATACCGAGAACATCAGCCTCAACAGGATCGTTACGATGGCTGTGTGCCTGGTCGTGTTTTTTATCAGCAACCAGATACTGTATCTGTCAGGGCTTAACCATAGTTTTTTCTCCCCTGTGGTTTACAACCTCATGATGTTGCTCATCATGCTGTTCACGGGTTATTATGCCATGGTTCAGAAAGATCTGAAGTCAAGTGCTGATTCGGTGCAAGCTGCGAATCAGGCTGTACTTCATTCTGTTACTTCTGCTCCCGGTTCAGCGGCCCATGAAAACGCGCATACGAATCATGCTGACTCCGCTGAAACAAGTATTCCGGGAAAGCCCTTTCGGGATTATCCTGAAGAGAAACTGCCGGCTTTTACCGACAATACGCTTTTAAAATATGCCGGCTCACCGTTGAGCGGAAGCAGAAAAATAGAAATTCTGGAAGAGCTCGAACAACTGATGAGTCGGGATAAACTCTACACAAAAGAAGATCTTTGCATCGACGACATTGCCATTCAACTGAAAACCAATCCTAAATACGTGAGCCAGGTTATCAATGAGACGTATGGTAAGAACTTCTACCATTACATCAATGCTTTTCGTATTGATGCCGCAAAAAATCTGCTTTTATCCGATGGGTTGAAATTATATTCCATCACTGGAATAGCCAAAATGGTCGGCTTTGGGTCAAAATCAAGTTTCAACGCATCATTCAAGCGCCATACGGGCCTGACGCCCACGGAATATGCAAAAAGCAGGCAGTAGTAATTGCAAAGGTCCGCCGCTTAGAGTCAATAACAGGATTGAGGATATCAAGCCTGAGCAACGGGGTTCTGCTGATCCTGAAAGACGGGTCTGTTTTCATCCGCTTACTGTACCGTTTTTGCGGCTTTTCAGGAATGTAGTTTGCTCTATGCCTTTTTATTTCCAATGGTCCTGAAAGCTCTGATCGGGCAAACAATCTCCATTCACCAATCTTTCTTACCTTTGCGCCCTCTAAACGCAAAGCATCACAATGGATTACAACTTCAGGGAAATCGAGAAAAAATGGCAGAAGGCCTGGGCTGAAAACAAGACCTACAAAACCACGGTTGATCACAGCAAACCCAAATTCTACGTGCTTGACATGTTCCCCTATCCTTCAGGGGCCGGATTGCATGTTGGCCATCCGCTGGGTTACATCGCTTCGGATATTTATGCCCGTTATAAGAGGCTGAAAGGTTTCAATGTGTTGCATCCCATGGGGTACGATGCTTACGGGCTTCCGGCAGAGCAGTATGCCATTCAGACCGGTACCCATCCTGCCGTTACCACAGAGAAAAACATTGCACGCTACCGCGAACAGCTGGATAAGATCGGTTTTTCTTACGACTGGGACCGCGAGGTCAGAACCAGCGATCCGGCCTATTACAAATGGACACAGTGGACCTTTATTCAGTTGTTCGGATCGTGGTACAACAAGGAAACCAGCAAAGCAGAATCCATTGATCAGCTTACTGAGATTTTCAGATTATCGGGGAATGGCGGGGTGAAAGCTGCCTGCTCCGAAACGCCGGAGTTTACAGCCGGTGAATGGAATTCGATGGCAGTAAAGCAGCAACAGGAACTGCTGATGAATTACCGGCTGGCCTACCTGGCCGATACCATGGTGAACTGGTGCCCGGCATTGGGTACCGTGCTTGCCAACGATGAAGTGAGTGATGGCTATTCGGTACGTGGCGGGCACCCGGTAGAACGGAAATCCATGAAGCAGTGGTTGCTGCGGATCACTGCCTACAGCGACCGGCTGCTCGAGGGCCTCGACCGCATCGACTGGTCTGAATCCATCAAAGAAATACAACGAAACTGGATCGGACGCTCCGAAGGTTGTTCGGCCCGTTTTGACATCAAACATTCGGATAAACAGCTGGAAATCTTTACCACCCGTGCCGATACAATGTTCGGGGTCACTTTTATGGTGCTCGCACCCGAACACCCGTATGTGGCGGAAATCACCACTCCTGAATGCCGCGGGAAGGTTGATTCGTATGTTAACTGGGCCAAAAACCGTTCAGAAAGGGAGCGTATGGCCGAAGTGAAAAAGGTAAGTGGTGAATTTACAGGGGCTTACGCCATTAACCCGCTGAGCGGGGAAGAAATCCCCATCTGGGTGGCCGACTATGTACTGATGGGCTATGGCACAGGGGCCATCATGGCTGTACCAGGCCACGACAGCCGCGACTTTGCCTTTGCACGCCATTTCGGGCTGCCGATACGCCAGGTGGTATCCCGCAAAGGAGAAACCCCGGTCGACCCGTCAGAATGGGAAGAGTCGTATGACTCGAAGGAAGGAGTGATGATCAACAGTGGTTTCATCACCGGACTGGAAGTCAGAGAAGCCATCCCGACGACCATAAGAAAGGTAGAAGAGCTGGGAATAGGCTATGGTAAGATCAATTACCGCCTGCGTGATGCCATCTTCAGCCGGCAACGCTACTGGGGTGAACCATTCCCTGTTTATTACAGGGATGGGATGCCTTATACCCTGAGCGAGGCTGAGCTTCCGCTGGAACTTCCCGAAATCGACGCCTACCTGCCTACCGAAACCGGAGAACCACCCCTGGCCCGCGCCAAAAACTGGGTCACCAGTGACGGTTACCCGCTCGAAACCAACACCATGCCCGGATTTGCAGGATCGAGCGGATATTACCTGCGCTATATGGATCCCGGCAACTCCGGTGAATACTTTTCAAAAGAGGCCAACGAATACTGGCAGGATGTGGATCTGTACATGGGGGGCGCTGAGCACGCAACCGGCCACCTGATTTATGCGCGCTTCTGGAATAAGTTCCTTTTCGATCTGGGTCTGACCGTTAAAGACGAACCATTTTCGAAACTCATCAATCAGGGAATGATACAGGGAAGGTCGAATTTTGTCTACAGGGCCAACATCGAGAAGATGACCGAGTATCTGCTTTGGGAAGAACTGAAAGACAACAAGACCGGTGTCAGCTTTGTCCGCGATTTCCGCGATGGAAACCGTAAATTTGACTTTTATTCTGAAGAAGCAGGATTGATCATTGAAGTAAAACGCCAGCCTTCCCTTGAAAAGGTTGCGGATTTCTACGAAGATTATGCCAGGGAGAGAGGACTCAGGTTGTTGCTCATACCCATCATTGATTTTACTGACTTTCCGAAGGTATTGGACAGAATAAGAAGGGTACTGAAAGGAGAAGAAGAACCTGTTTTTGTTGAAAAAGAAGGTCTACCGCTTTTCCCGGTATTCGTATCGAAAAACTATCCCGGCAGGGAGCATTTCTCTGATCCCATTCATGTTGATGTCAATCTGGTTCACAACGATATACTGGATTGCGAAGCCTTCAGAAAATGGCAGCCTCACCTGGCTGATTCCGCTTTTATTCTCGAAGACGGAAAGTATATCTGTGGATGGGAAGTGGAAAAGATGTCGAAATCA
>CALMDN010000316.1 GCA_937864935.1 uncultured Bacteroidales bacterium | reverse complement strand
GAACGGGTAAAACCGAGCTCCTTGTTGGTCTCAATAAGACCACTTCCATCAATCCAGGTTCCCAGATAATAGGTCGACAATGCCTGCATGCGTGAATGCATTCCATATCCCAGGCTAAACTTCTGATTTTCTGATATCTGAAAATTAAACCCCAACCTGGGTTCGAGGGCCGCAGAGCCATTGAGATCGAAATAACTGAAGTGAACACCGGGGATCAGGCTGATGGCATCATTCAGTTTCCAGGTTGCCTGGGCATACATACGGTACAGATTGTCCCCTTCTCCCAGGCTCTTGCTGTAGCTGATCATGGGTCTGTAGTCGTTGTCGGCAATATTGAATTCCTGCGAAAGCAGATCAAACCCCATGCGATCGGCCACAAATCCGGCCCTGCCTGACAGCCGGCTGCTGAATTTCGAGTGCACAAAACCACTGAAAGAGGTTTTATAATCCGTGAAATTATGGTCGATGTTTGGATGCGGAACTCCGGCCAGGTCGAGCGTATCGATCAGGGTGCCGCAATCCTGGTAAAAACCGGATAGGTTCAGTTTGAAATAGGTGTGGTCGCTGAGGGTTCCGGTATAGGAAACCCCCGATGCCAGCATGCGCGAACGGTTGGTAAGATCCTGCCCTTCATCGGTATATAAATCCTGCTCATTCCCGTTTTCACTGTCGAGCATGGCGATTTCGCTGTCACCGGCAAGGGTAAAGACCGATAAGTTTCCCTTTTTCAACGGGAAATTCAGTTTAAAAGAAAGATCCTTGTATTTCGGGACTCCGGTGGTTCCCAGATCGATGATTCCATCCATCAGCTCGAGGGTGGAATACCTGAAGTTGGCAAGGTAGGATGACTTTCCGCCTTTTCGGAATGGCCCTTCTGCGCCCAGTTCAAAGCCATTGAAACCGACCTGAAAGAGAAATTCATGGTGTTCGTTGTTCCCGTTGCGCATCCGCAGGTCGAACACCCCGCTGAGGGCGTTGCCGTATTCTGCCGGAAAAGCCCCTGTCATGAAGTCGCTGTTCACCAGCAGGTTGTTGTTAAGCATCCCTACGGGACCTCCGGTGGTTCCGTTTTCTGCGAAATGGTTGGGGTTGGGAATCTCCACATCCTCAAGCTTCCAAAGGAGCCCGCCGGGGGAATTTCCCCGGATGATGATGTCGTTGCGCTGATCGTTGGCAGCTGAAACACCGGCAAAATTCATGGCCATGCGGGCGACATCGCCACGACTGCCTGCATATTTCTCGGTCTCTTCCACCGAAAATGATCTGGCACTGACCGCAGCCATGCGGTTGATGGTCTCTTCGTGCATCGAACGGCCTTTGATCTCGACCTCGGCACCCTGAAAAACCTGCTCCTCAAGACCCGTTTCAAGCACTATCTCCTTGGCAGCATTCACAATCAGTCCTTCGAAAACAGCAGGCTTATATCCGACATAGCTGATGCTGATGCCCTGACGGCCGACAGCGACTCGCTGAATCCTGAAATTGCCGTCAACATCGGTTACCGTACCAACCAGCGGATCAGAGTTGAGCAGCACAATGGTTGCCCCGGGCAGGGGTGTTTTGGATTCCTTGTCGAATACCCTTCCACGGATGGTTTGGGTGGGCTGGGCAAACAGGCCCATCGACATCATGCTCAAAAAAAACAGGTAGGCTATCTTTTTCATTTTTTGTTGTTTTTTGTTTTTGATGAGGCAAAAATGCGATCAACCCTTAAAATCACCATGCGTTTTATGACAAAACGAACAAACCGGGGGATGAAAGTTACAAAATGCCGAATGAAAAAATGGGACAATGGGACTTCTGCCAATGGTTTTCTCTCCTGAATAAAATCATTACCAGAATAAATTCCATTTCATTGAATCCTTTTAAACCCATTGAATTATGCACAGAAACTTCCGGGCAATCCTTGTCGAAACTGTACTTACTGTTAAAAATCCGTTAAAAATCAAACCCCGGTTAAGCAATGCGAAAAAACCGGTATCTTTGTAATTCAAACAAACCACCATGAAATCAGCTGCTGCTGTATTTACTCCCTCTCATTTCGCCTCATGGTCATGGTGGTGGCCTCGCCAGGCCTCCTGATACTATACTACCCCAGCGGGAGCTATGCTCCCTGTCAATTCGAAATGCAGAATTGAAGCATTCGTATTTGTGAGTTTTCCGTCATAGTCCGGGATTTGGGACGAGGGACGCCTAAAAGGGACGAGGGACGAGGGCGGTACAGGGAAGATAGGTTTTCAAAGCGTATGACAAGGTGACAAGGTGACAAGGTGATGAGAATTCTGCTTCATTCGGAGATTTCGTCTCCCTCGTGAGATGAAACCCTTTCAAAGAAACTCTCCAGCCACTACTCATTTCTCAGTACTCTTAAAAGGGACGAGGGACGACACATTCACTCAAAAGCAGTAGGACCTTCGTACCTCATACCACATACTTCTTACTTCATTTTTTCGACTTCCGGACTCCGACTTCCGACTTCCGGCCTCAACCTTCAATAAAGACACTTAAAAAACTAAAAAAATGGAACGCAAAATAAATCTTACTGAACAGGAAATACCCCGTTTTTATTACAACATCGTGGCCGACATGCCCAACAAGCCACTGCCTCCGCTGCATCCCGGAACCCGGCAACCCATCACCCCCGATCTGCTTGAACCGCTTTTCCCGCGGGAACTGATACTTCAGGAAGTATCTGCTGAGCGATACATTCAGATACCGGATGAGGTGCGTAAAATATATGCCCAATGGAGACCAACCCCCTTGTTCAGGGCAGTGAATCTCGAGAAAGCGCTGAACACGCCGGCCCGCATCTATTATAAATACGAGGGGGTAAGTCCCGCCGGTTCGCACAAGCCAAATACTGCCGTTGCCCAGGCGTTCTATAACAAGGCCGAAGGGATCCGGAAAATCACCACCGAAACCGGAGCCGGTCAGTGGGGAACAGCCCTCTCCTATGCCTGCCAGATGTTCGGCATTGAATGTGAGGTATTTATGGTTAGAGTAAGCTATGATCAGAAGCCTTACCGCAAAATCATGATGAATACCTTCGGGGGCAGTGTACATGCATCACCTTCCAACCTTACCGCAGCCGGACGGAGCATCCTTGAAGCCGATCCTTTGTCGTCGGGCAGCCTTGGCATTGCCATTTCGGAAGCCATCGAACGTGCGGTTTCGGATCCGACGGCCCACTATGCCCTCGGCTCGGTACTCAACCATGTGCTGCTGCATCAGACCATCATCGGTCAGGAAGCCATGGTGCAGATGGAGAAAGCCGGCTATATGCCCGATATCGTGATTGCTCCCTTTGGAGGAGGTAGCAACTTCGCGGGGATTGCGTTTCCGTTTCTCAAACTGAATCTCACTGAAAATCAACACATCCGGTGTATCGCCGTGGAACCCGAATCCTGTCCGAAACTCACCCGGGGCGAATTCAGGTACGACTTTGGTGATACCATGGGACTGACGCCGCTGCTGCCCATGTACACCCTCGGGCACGACTTCATGCCTTCACCCATCCATGCCGGCGGGCTCAGGTATCACGGAGCGGGTGTAATTGTGAGCCAGTTGCTGAAAGACAAGCTGATTGAAGCAGTATCGGTAAACCAGCAACGCTGTTTCGAAGCGGGCATGCAGTTTATCCGTACCGAAGGAATCATCCCCGCGCCGGAAGCCACCCATGCCATTGCCGCTGTGATCGACGAAGCTGCGCGGTGCCGCGAGGAAGGCACTGAGAAAACCATTCTGTTCAACTTGTGCGGGCACGGTTACTTCGATATGGCTGCTTACGAAATGTTTATGTCGGGAAAGCTGAACGGTGAAAAGCAGGTTGGCGACGGCAGTATCCGCGATTCCATCTGGTCGCTCGAATCCCTGCAGCCATGAACACTCCGGATCCCGGCCCCGGGTCCCTGTCAGGGCCTGGGGTTTGGGATTGATTATTCATTCATAAGCATCTCTCTGGCTTCGTTGAGACGGTTTTTCTCGGCTTCAGGCAGGACCGGATACTCCGGTTTCAGGTCTTTCAGGCGATTGATGATGATGTTGCTGACGGCATAACGCATAAACCACTTGCGATCGGCAGGGATCACATACCAGGGTGCATGATCGGTGGAGGTGGCCGTCAGCATATCGCTGTAAACCCGCATATAATCATCCCAATGCTGCCTTTCCTTCACATCGGCAGAAGAGAACTTCCAGTTTTTCGATGAATCGTCGATGCGTTCGAGGAAGCGCTTTTTCTGTTCTTCTTTCGACACATTCAGGAAGAACTTCAGTACAATGGTGCCGTTTTCCACCAGATGCTGCTCAAGGTTATTGATCTGATCATAGCGGGTTTGCCAGAACTTCTCATCTATGTCGCCGGTGGTCCTGATGTGTGGCAGATTCTGAGCCAGCAGGTATTCAGGATGCACTTTCACCACCAGCACCTCTTCGTAATACGAGCGGTTGAAGATGCCGAAACGGCCCCGTTCGGGCAGGCATTTATATGTACGCCAGATGTAATCATGGTCAAGCTCGGTGGTTGAAGGTGTTTTAAAGCTGTAGACCTCACATCCCTGGGGGTTTAGTCCCGACATCTCATGTTTGATGGTTCCGTCCTTACCGGCAGCATCCATGGCCTGGAAAATAAGCAATACAGCATAACGGTTATCAGCATACAGTTTGTCCTGAAGTTCAATCAGCTCCGAAACATTCTCCTCAAGCAGCCTGATTCCTTCTTCTTTATCGCTGATCGCCCCCTTGTAGGAAGGATTAAAATCAGCAACATCAATTTTTTTTCCCGGAGTTGCCAGAATACCGGTATCTTTCATCAGGTTCTTCTTTTTCATACTGATACTTTTTTTTGCTAAAATACCGATTTTTTTTACCGGAAAAAAGGCTGTTTATCCGTATCAGCCGGAAAATGATCTGCTGAATTGATATCTTTGTGGACAGAGAAATCATATTAAAAAATACCTGTTGTGCGGTTGAATTGCTTTTATACTCACACTGAGTCATATTGAGCAGCTTGTCCCGCCCACTTCGGCGGGAGAGTCGAAATATGGCTTCGACCCCGCCTGCCTGAATGCCAGGCAGACCGGCCTGCTTGTTTGCTTTTGCCAACAAGCAGACAAGCTCAGCCTGATATTCAACTAGTTAAGTTCTCATCCGCACAACACATTAAAATATCTTTGTTTTTATGCCATACCTGGTTGTTGACCTCGAAATGAGCGGCCCCGAACCGGGCTATCATGAAATTATTCAGATTGGAGCGGTTTTACTCAACGACAACTGGGTGGAACTGGGAACTTACCTTTCGGATGTCTTTCCCGAAAATGAAGAAGCATTCACCGCTTCCGCGGAAAAGGTTCATGGCCTGTCGTGGGACGATCTTCAGGAGGCTCCCATGATTTACGACGTGCTCGAAGATTTTGAAAAATGGATACGCAAACTGCTGAAACGGCAGGGAGGTGATCTCAGGGATATTGTCATCTGTGGACAAAGTGTGATTTTCGACATCAACTTCCTCAAATTTGCCTACAGCGGTGAAAACATGGACTGGCCTTTCAGCAACAAGCTGATCGATCTGCATACCATCGCTTTTTATACCTTCAGGATACTCGAAGCCAACGGGAAAACCGTACCCCGTTCGCTCAGCCTGAAAGCCATTTCAGCCTGGTTTGGCTATGAACGTGAAGGCCAGTCGCACAATGCCCTTGAAGATGCCGAACTCACCATGAAATGCATGCAGAAATTCTTTCAGATGACGGCCAGGTTTAAAATTCAGGAGCCCTTACCGTAAGCCTGCACTGAAAGCTCAACCGCAACGGATCGGAATATTTCTTACTTTTTGCGGGGCAGAAAAAGTGAAAAATCCGGAAGGTTGCTGACACCGGACCAGTGTTTCTTCAGTTGTTTGACTTCCACTTGCATCAGGAGATTCAATCTTAATTTTGTTATTTGATATTGTTTTAAATAAGCAGCTGCCCGGGTTGAAAACTGCCTGAATTCAAACAGATACGGAAACAGCTACAGACAAATTATCCCCGCTCACCCGAAAAAATCAAAATCAGAAGCGATGAATGTTTACTATCTTTGGGGGTTAATTACCCAGAATTCATGTTACTCAACGATGCTGAAATAAACCCGGTTGCTGCTTCTATCCTCGCGGATCACCGACATCTTTTCCCCACTACCTATCCCGATATCCCGCTCAACCTGTCGATGCTGAAAGATGCGCTTCAGAAAGCCGGTTTACAGCCCGAAAAAGAGGATATCCCCGAAATAATGCAACAGGTGGAACTTGCGCTTGCTGCCATGGTTCCGCTCAACTGGAACAACTACGGCACCATTGCCATTCTTCTCAATCAGCAGCATCCTGATGAAGACCTCCTTGCCATTACTGAAAACAGGATCATTGAACTGACCAGCGCACTGCCAAACTTCTCCGATGATACCGGGCCACAGGATGATGTTATTGATTCGATCATTTATACCTGGATCAGTCTGACCGATGATGAGGCTAACCTGACTGAAGACGATGCATGGGTCTGAGGCTGTGCTTTGTATAATTTTACGGAATCTTTTAAACCAATGTCCATGTCAAGAATCCTGCTTGTTGCAGCCCTTCTTTTCAGCCTGATGAGTGTTTCGGCACAGAAAAACCGGTTTGTCAGGCCCGATTATAAAAAAATCAGCAAAAACATTCAGAAACCGGGTTCTCCGCTGAATTATGCTGCGCTGATGGAACGCTACCGTGCCAACGATACCTCCCTGACACGCGAAGAGTACCATCTGCTTTATTACGGATATACGCTGCAGCCCGGCTTCAGGCCCGACAGTCAGGATGCATATTCCGACAGCCTGCTGAAGCTGATGAAACTTCCGGAACTGAAAGCGGAGCAATACGATGTTATGCTCAGGCTGGTCAATAAAGTACTTG
>CALMDN010000315.1 GCA_937864935.1 uncultured Bacteroidales bacterium | reverse complement strand
AACAGGACTTTGTATGAAGCTTCGCCCCTGAACCGGGTTACCGGCGCCACGGGACCTGGCGCATGGAAGGAAAAACCTGTATCGGTGGGCTACTTAACCAACAGTTCGGCAGTGGAGCATTACGATGCATTGAGGGACACCACCAGTTTTGCCGCTTCCCAGCTGTACATCACCGAAACTACCGATGAGGACGGCAACAGGTCACGGGAATTCAAGGATAAATTGGGGCAGGTGGTGCGCAGGGAAAGTTTCGACGGAACAGCTTGGTTTCGGACAGCCTATGTGTATGATGATTTCGGGCAGTTGGTGATTGTAGTTCCACCCAAGGCTGCCGATGCTGATGCTACCGAACTTTGTTATTACTATTCGTATGACAACAAGCGGAGATTAACCATGAAAGACCTGCCGGGCGCAGAGCCGGTTTACCTGGTTTACGACAAACGAGACAGGCTTGTGTTGAGCCAGGATGGGGTTCAGCGGTCAAACAACCAGAATAAGTGGTCGTTTGCCAAATACGATGGCTTTAACCGTCCGGTATTAACCGGAGAGATGACCATTGCTGATTCAAGAGATAATATTGCCGACCAGTTTGAAGCCGATACCGGCACGCTGTATGAAAGCTCCGGTTCGGTACTTTATGGCTATACCAGACAAAGTTTTCCGGATATTTATGATGGGACCCTCACGGAAAGCAATGTTTACACGGTGACTTATTACGACAATTATACCTTCCGTCCATCCGGGTATGCCTACCAGACCAACCTGGCAGGCGGGCTGGCGGCAGAGTCCTCCAAAACAAAGGGACTGGTCACCGGTTCACGGGTACGGGTACTGAGCGGAGGGGAAACCCTGGTGAATCCGATGGCCTGGACTGTCAGCTATTACGATGATTTCGGAAGAGAGGTACAAACCATTTCCGACAACCATTTTGAAACCACCAGCAAGGAAGTAGTCCATACCAAATACAATTTTTCAGGGCAGCCTGAAAAAACAGTAACCGAACACCGGAAGGGGAACAGCGCTGCCCTGCAAACGGTGACCACTACCTATGCTTATGACCACCAGGGCAGACTGCTCACGGAAAAGCTGAAACTGAACAGTGAAAACGAAATCACCCTTGCGTCGGTCACCTATAATGAGTTGGGTGAAGCAGTGACCCGCTACCAGCATGGCGATGCTTCGGGGAATAAGTTTAACCAGAAAACAGACTATTCCTACAATGTGAAGGGATGGTTGCGAACGATCAATACCCCGGCTAACCTGGGGAGGGATCTTTTTGCCCTCGACCTCCGTTACAACAGCCTGCAAACAGGGAATGCCCTGGGAGGGACAGCAAGGTATAATGGAAATATCTCTCAAATGTTCTGGGACACCGGTACCCCGGCAGGCTATGCTTTTAAGTACGACAGTTTAAACCGCATCAAGTTGGCCAAATATGCGGATGGTACAAGTTACAGTTTAAATGCAAATCTGTTCAACACTTCTTACACTTACGACAAAAACGGAAACTTCATCACCCATAACCGTTTTCTGAATGGTATTAGGGTTGATTCGCTGTATTATACTTACCAGTCTTCCGGCAACCGGCTGCAAAGTGTAACCGACAGAAGTCTGAACTACCAGGGATACAATGCAGTATCAGGCAATTATGCATACGACAGTAACGGCAACATGATCTACGATGTTTCAAAAGGGTTTAACATCACCTATAACCAGCTGAACCTGCCCCAGCAAATAAGCTGTGTGAACGATTACGCGCTATACACCTGGGATGCGGTGGGTAACAAACTGGCCAAAAAGGTTTATGGCAACACGGCAGCAACAACCCGGTATGATTATTCAGGGAACTTTTTGTATGAAAACTCCGTACTGAAGTGTATCTTTACCT
>CALMDN010000314.1 GCA_937864935.1 uncultured Bacteroidales bacterium | reverse complement strand
GGTACCTTAACGGCCAATGTTTCAGGAATCGTTTTCACTGGAAGCTGGAGTATCGGAAGTGAGCATTCAGGTTCTGATGACAGCAGCCACCAGTCGGATGACGGCAATAAACTCATCATCAGCCTCACAGGAAATGAACAGATGGAAGCACTCTCCGATGATTTTCAGATTGTCAGTTTTTCTGACCAGCAAATTATCCTGAAAGATGACAATCCATTAAAAATCAAAGAACTGATATTTCAGAAAAAATAATCTTCGGGCAGTTTCATACGGGTTTCCGACAGGTTGCAAAACAAATAGCTCTTTTCCCCAACTGTTAAACAAACAATTGCTTGAAATACCGCAACCCGGAAACCCCGTATGAATGTTCGGGGAAAATTAACCAAAATGCTTCACAACTGTTAATTGATAAAACCCCCTGAGATGAAACGTAAAATACTGACAGCAGGTGCTGTACTTGCAGGCCTGGGACTGATAGCCGGAATTTTTGTCTATTTCTTTTTATTCAACAAGCCACATACCGACTATTCCAAAGCGGAAGCAGACTTTGAAATGAAAGCTGTGGCGGTGTTTGAGGAGTTCAGGACCAATCCGGAGCTGGCTTCAGGCAAATACAACGGCAAGGTATTGTCACTAACGGGTGAATTAACGGCGGTGGAGCAGCCTGATTCGCTCACCATTGCAGTATTCAGTTACGAAGAGGGAATGTTCGGAAGTGAAGGGGTAAGGTTTACCATGCTCCCCGAGTATGCCGGATCCGTGATTGCCGTTGCTCCGGGCTCAACGCTTACCCTTAAAGGCCTGTGTACCGGGTACAATGAAACAGATGTGATTATGGAACATTGCAGTGTTGTAAAATAACCAGCACTGAAGTCAGCCACTGTTCTGGAAGTCAGCTGAAAAAAACCGAATACAAACCAACCAACAAACATCAACAATGAAGAAAGCAACAATCCTTTTTATGTTTGCATTGCTGGCAACAGTCAGTGTAAGCGCCCAGAAGTATATTACCAAGAATGGTTACATCCGTTTCTTTTCAAGTACTCCGGTTGAAGACATTGAGGCACATAACCGACAGGTAAACAGTGCTTTGGATCAGAAGAACGGTGATTTCGTGTTTAAAGTACTCATGAAGTCTTTCCAGTTTGAGAAGGCCCTGATGCAGGAGCATTTCAACGAAAACTATGTTGAATCAGATAAATTTCCGAATGCAACCTTCTCGGGAAAAGTAAAGAACATCGGAGAGATTGATTTCACCAGGAACGGCGTGTATCAGACCACCGTGGAAGGCGACCTGACCATCAAAGGCATTACCAAAAAAGTAACAGAAAAGGGCACCTTTGAGGTGAAAGATGGAAAGGTCATCGGTAAATCTACCTTTAACATCCTGCTTGCCGATTACGGAATCAAAATTCCGAATACGGTTGCCAGCAACATTTCCAAAACCATACAGATAGATGTGGAGGTAAATCTTGAGAAACTGGCAAAGTAGCCGGGGTGAGTCGATGGTTTTGTGCATCATCGCCATAAAAGAAACGACCTGTTTTGAAAAAACAGGTCGTTTTGTATGCTGGCAGGAATGAACTACCGAAACTATTTCGCGGTGTTGTCTGCCTTGTTTTTGCAGGTACTGAATCCGAAGATAGCGTAAAGTCCGCAGAAATTCAACAAACTGGTAGCAACCATCGCAATGGCAACAATTCCGAGAACCAGGGCGAGGGTGCCGCTGATGACATCCATGAAGTACAAAACTGCAATAACCAGCGCAATGACCAGCCTGATCAGCTTGTCGGTGTTTCCAACATTCTTTTTCATATACATTGATTTTTAGGTTAGCAGATTAACAAATTTTTAACAGAATAGTTTTTCGAAACGGTCATGCATTCAGAATCCGTCCCAATCTTCTGCTTATTTCGTTTCGGGCTTTTTTCAGGTAGATGTCCCGTGACAGGTGATCGGCCCAGGCTTCACTGTCGGATGGAAGTTCTTTCATTTCAACCTGGTTTTTATGAATCAGTGCCGATAATTTTCTATGAACCAGCGAGAAAATGGCTCTTGTTGCGGTATCTTCAAGGTCTTCCTCTTCGGTAGGGACATGTATCTTGATTTCTTCCCATCCCGGGCTTAACTCATATTTCGGGCTCAGGATATTGATTGCAGCAGCAGCGACATCCTGATCGGGGTGCATGAGAAAAAACCGGTCATCCGGCAGCTTCTGGCTATCCACACCTTCAGCATAGGCATCGAAGATTTTCTGAAATGTGGGATTATCGAAGGTAATCTGGTTTGCCCTCAGGTCATTGCAGATTAATTCGGTTACCTCAACACTGGTTTCAACAACCTGACCGGGTTCATTTCCGGGAATCTTAAGGATTGCCATTTTCCCTGAAAAGTGCAGCAACACCCTGATCACATCAAGCTCCTGGGCACTGCAGTCAGCGATATCGAGTACCGGCTCCTGCGGCGGGGCAACAATGGCCGGCTCAATCACTTCGGTCTGCTCCTCCTTCATTGCCCCTTTCTGAACCTTTTTCCGCAGCATGCGGTTCAGTTCATTCATCAGGGTTTGCTCGGCAATGCCCATGATTTCAGAGCATTCGCGCACATACAGCGGCCGGATGATGGGATCGGGAATGATGCTGATGGTTTCGATGATTTCGTGTATCAGTGCAGCCTTTTTTATGGGATCGTTGTTGGTCTCATCGAGCAGCAGCCTGGTTTTGAAGGCGATAAAATCACTTGCGGTTGTAGCGATAAAAGCCTGAACATCGGCCGATCGGTGTTTACGGGCATACGAATCGGGATCTTCCCCGTCGGGGAAGAGCACAATCTTCACATTCATGCCCTGTTCCAGGATCATGTCGATGCCCCTTAAAGAGGCCTTGATACCTGCTGAGTCCCCATCATAAAGGATGGTGATGTTCCTGGTGTATTTGCTGATGAGCCGGATCTGCTCGGTGGTGAGCGAAGTTCCCGAGGAGGCCACCACATTTTCAATTCCCGACTGGTGAAGCGAAATCACATCGGTGTAACCTTCAACCAGGTAACAGTTATCGTTGGCTACAATTGCGTTGCGGGCGAGCCAGATCCCGTAAAGGCTCTTCGACTTGTTGTAAACCTCCGATTCCGGCGAGTTTACATATTTGGGTTTGGTTTTGTCTGTAATCAGAATTCTGCCGCCAAAACCAATCACCTTGCCGGTGAGGTTGTGAATCGGAAACATCACCCTTTCCCTGAACCGGTCGTAGAGCTTGCCATCCTTACTGAGGGTAAGTCCCGAATCGATCAGGTATTTTTCTGCATAACCGTTTTTCAGGGCTTCTTTCGTAAAAGAATCCCAGGCAGTGGGTGCAAAGCCCAGCTGAAACTTCTGAATGATGTCGTCGCGGAAACCCCGCTCAACAAAATAGCTGAGGCCAATGGCCCGGCCTTCCTCAGATTCATGCAGGTTGCGGGTATAGAATTTCTGCGCAAAAGTGTTGAGGCTGAAAAGGCTTTCTCTCTCGGTATCGAGCTGCTTTTCCTCAGGAGTGGGTTCCTGCTCCTCCACTTCAATTCCGTATTTGTTGGCCAGGTACCTCAGGGCTTCGGGGTAGGAGTACTTCTCGTGCTCCATGATGAAATTCACCGAATTGCCGGCTTTACCGCAGCCGAAACACTTGAAAATGCCCTTGGCTGGTGATACGGTGAACGAAGGTGTTTTTTCGTTGTGAAACGGACACAGTCCCAGGAGGTTGACCCCGCGCTTTTTCAGCTGTACGAAGTCTCCGACAACCTCATCGATGCGGGCAACATCAATGATGCTTTGAATGGTATCCCTGGGAATCAATACTTTGAAATTTTGGAGGATCAGCATCAAATGTACGAAAAACCGGCAATTCTGAGCAGGGGTATGAAAATCAGCAGTAAGGTCCGGCAAAGCGTGTTTTTGAGTAACTTAGCTGTTCCATAAGTCCATAACCAACAAATTCGTCAGCGATGTCACTGAAAGAGACCGATGTACTCCGCGAACTGATCGACCGCCTCGATCACAAACCCTTTGACCTTCAATCGTGGAAAGCCAATGCCATTGTGGTGATGGGCCGCATTTTCGGGGAAAATTCACGTAAAGTGGAGATGATCGGCCAGATTCAGCCTGATTTCAGTAGCTGGTCGCTGCGCGATGCAACCGGCCGCATGACCCAGATGGATGTCTGCCGTAAAATGGGGAGGGAGATACTCGAAGCCTGCATCTCCGAGCTGGAGATGTTCGGCCTGCCCCCAAAACCCGACCCTTCGGCCAACCCAGCCCTGGAGGCACTGGCCGAATTCATTACCGTGAAGCAGTCGCGCGACCTGGCCCAGCTGATTTCCTCCGACAAAAAACCGGCTGAAAAAGCAGCCGGAATGGCCGAAATTCTTAACAACCTCGAACAACCGGAGTTGCTGGCGGCCATCGTGAAAATTCTGAACAGGTAAACCAGATATTTTTCAGATTTCCCGCCCGAAAACAAACAATCCACCGGTATCGGTAAGCGGGCCGTTGTACAATTCACGGATGCTTAAACCGGAAGCGAGAACAAATTCCCTGATTGCAGCCGACTGCGGATGGTAATGGAGACTCCCGTTTACCAGCAGTTCATGCCTGTAAACACCGCAGCAGCCGGGGAAAACCCCGTATTTCTGTCCCCTCAGTCGCACTGGCTCAGGGTCAACGAACAGAACCGAGGCTCCTTTGCCTGATAGCACTTTTTCAATGCCTCTGTCGGAGGTGATAAACCTGTCGTCACTGATTTCCAGCAGGTTGCATCTGGTGTAACCCTGATTCACCTGAAGCGGTTCCCTGTCGGAAAAGGTATCGAGGATGGATTGATCGGTAATCCGGAGGTTATGAATAAGGTATTTACGGGTTACCACGGCATTGTACCGAGCCGTTTCGGGATAGGTTTTGCCCGGGTTCTGTTGTCCCTGAACCACTTCGAATCCCGCAGCCATGAGGCCGGGTTCCAGCGCGGGTAAGAGGGCAGGGGCTACCACCACCTGACGGCCGTATTGGCAGAGAAAGATATCGGGATGTCCTGAAATGGATTTGTAAACCAGGTCTTCTGTCCGGATAAAGTGACAGACTCCCAGCTTTTTCAGGGTATTTTTAGCCGGAAGGGGAATTCGTTTATCGCAGACAATCAGGGGTTCTGAAGATTCACTCCCGCTGGTGGTCATGAATTCAACCTTGCTGAAAAGATGCTGCAACCAGCGCTTGTTCGATGATTCGTGTCCGATGGCAAACGGCAGCTGGTCTGCCGGGACCTCAATGCGGATGTACTCTTTGTTACCTTCGCTGGCGACCAGTTGCTGAAGTTTCTTTTTCCAGCGGTATGTTTCTACCAGGGCCCTGAAGGACGGATGAAACGGGCCTGCCAGCAATTCACTGCCATCGAGCAGGCTTTCGGAAGGATGCAGGCCAACCCGGATAACACGTACGTTTGCTTCATCGAAGACATCGAGCAGCTCAGCAGCGGTTTCCACAGCTTCATCCAGGGTCTGCGGGGTATATATTCCCGATTTCCACTTGTTTTCCAGTTCAGTGCCCCTGATAACCAGGGTAGGGTAGATGCGCGTGCAATCGGCTCCGAGTTCAATGATTCGGCGTGCCGTAGAGCGCGATTTTTCCCGGGTATCGCCCGGTAAGCCGGTCATCATCTGCAGGCCAAGGCTGAACCCGGCCTCCCGGATCATCGCAGAGGCATTTACCACATCTTCAACGGTATGTCCACGACCCGCCCCACGGAGCACTTCATCGTCGAGCGATTGCGCCCCGAGTTCAATGGTGGTCACTCCGTACTTTTTCAGCCGTGTAAGCACAGCCTCGCTGATGTAATCGGGCCGGGTGCTGAGGCGGATGCCGTGGATGCGGTTGCGGGACAAGGTGGTCTCGGCTGGTCTCGGCTCCGCTCGACCACCACCGCTCGACCACCGTGTTTCGGCTCCGCTCGACCACCGTGTCCCGGCTCCGCTCGACCACCTTGTTCCGGCTTCCTCTGTAATTCCGGGATTTGATTCCCTGTTACCGGTGGTCGAGCGGAGTCGAGACCACCCGGGATCGGGAATTAAATATTCTTTCGCCACCTCAAGATATTTTTCCTGCAACTCCGGTTCAATGCCGGTGAAACTGCCACCGAAAAACCCGATTTCGATGTGTGCATCTTTTTCCGGGATGGTTTTCAGGTGCTTCAGGATAATCTCACGCACCTCCTCCGGCTCCGGTTGCTTCCGGCAACCCGAAATGCTGTGCTGGTTGCAGAATACGCAACGGTTGGGACAGGCCAGCTCGGGCACGAAGATGGGGATGGTGAAATGTTTCTTCTTCATTTCGGATTTCGGATTGCAGGTTTCGGATATCGGATTTTAGATTGCGGACCCCCATATATCCGGTGGATTTTCCTGTTCAAGCAGAACTATGGAAGTCCGCGTCAGAAAATAAGACGCGGACCAACTATGGAGGATTTCGGATTTCGGATTTCGGATTGCGGACCCCAAAATATCCGTTGAATTTTCATGTTCCAGTTGAGTTGTGGAAGTCCGCGTCAGAAAATAAGACGCGGACCAACTCAGGAAAATAAGACGCGGACCAACTCAGTACATGAAGCAATATTTAGCTCAGGCAAGGAAACAAGGCTGCAATGATACGCAATCTTTTTTCTGAAAATTAAACTTCTAGAAGACTAGTCTGAATAGCAACAATAAATCTGGAAATAACCTTTGCGTCGTGGCGTCTTCGCGTGATTTTCTATCCCCCTACGAATTCAACTCCACAATCTTCAAAATCACCCGTGTTGCCTTCTCCATGGATTCGAGCGGCACAAATTCAAATTTCCCGTGAAAGTTGAGTCCGCCGGCAAAAATGTTGGGGCAGGGCAGTCCCATATACGACAGGCGGCAACCGTCGGTGCCCCCGCGTATGGGTTTGATTTTTGGCTCAATCCCAAGGGCTTCCATGGCGAGGCGGGCGGTTTCCACAATGTGGTATTGCGGTTCAACCATTTCGCGCATGTTATAATACTGATCCTTCATCTCAAGGGTGAAGCAACCACTGCCATAGCGCTCGTTCATAAAGGCCACGCATTGCTGCATCATCTCTTTGCGCTTCAGGAACAGGGTTTTGCTGTGATCGCGGATGATGTACTGAAAAGAAGCCTTTTCAACCGTCCCTTCCATTTTCATCAGGTGAAAAAAGCCTTCATAATCCTGTGTAAACTCCGGCCGGTCGAACACCGGCAGCAGGGCATTGAACTCCATGGCCAT
>CALMDN010000313.1 GCA_937864935.1 uncultured Bacteroidales bacterium | reverse complement strand
ATCACAAAATCGTTGAAGTCGTAATCTCCGAGCCTGGGCCAGAGGTCCTCAACCGTAAGGGTGCCATACCCCTGGGCCGGTGTATAGTTGTTGAAAGCCCGCGAACGATCGTCGGGATATTCATCTTCATCGTCGGGTACGCCGTCGTTGTCAGCATCATCTTCAATGAGTAACGGAGCGCAGGCTCCCGAGCCATTGGGATTGTTGGTAGGGTCGGCCATGTAGTTTCCCGAAATGAAAATATCATCAATTACCCCCCTTGAACTGCCGCCTCCGGTTGAATTAATGAGCCACTGTACCTGAAATATTCCGGTTACATTCACCGTGAGGGTATGCGATTGAACCTGAGTGTTTGGATACTGGAAGTCAAGGATTTGGGTAGTGTTGCCGTTCAAGGCGATCAGGGAGACCTGGATAAAATGTGCTGTTGCACCGTTGAGGCTGGTTACCTTATGCTGAAATGAGATCTCGTCGTCACCGGTGAATTCAATCCATGGGGATATAAACCTGCGCGGATCAGCCGGATTGTTGAGCGCACTCGTATATCCGCTGTAATTGCCTGATATCTTATTGGTTGATGAAATCGAGGTTCCGATGAACTGCCAGCAATAGCCGCGTTCAATTACCCGGTTGCCCGATTCAAAGTTCTGACTGACACCACCAACTACTGCATGGCCAGACAACGGCATCAACAACATCAGAATTAGTCCTGAAAGGGTATGTTTCGTTTTCATTTTAATGGCGGATTAATGTTAATCATCAGGGTTTCCGGTCTGCAGTGAGCAGCTGGCAAGCCCGTCTTTTACCGGGACTGAGATGCAGATTCTTCCACACCTGACAACGATTTGTGTTTCAGTAGCCGGTAGCTGGATATTTACCTGCTGATTCTCACTGATATTCACCAGTTTCTTCAGGTAAATAGCCCCATCGGCCGATTCGATGCTCAGTGTTTTTTTGATGACCTGCAACCCGCCCAGGCCAATGATGGTTACATCAGCAGTCTGCTGTGTTGACCATTGGAATGATTCGGGATACCCGTTGTTTTTGATGTTCTCAGTATCGGTTTTCTCAATGTAGAGATCGTCGAGCTTACGGCATGAAAGTGTCGTAAGTACGGAAGCCGACAGCAGCAAGTATATCAGGCGTTTCATGGTGTAAAATTTTTTGTCATTCCATGCGGTTTTTTCCTAAACGATGCGTTCCGGACGAGCCGGCAGAATTTTGTATTCAGTTGTTTATTGTGAATTGCGGCACCTTTTTTCAAGGGCCTGCAGCAGATGGTTTTTGCTGCTTACAGGTGTTTATCCGAAAATTGCTGAATTGTCACCCGGTTTTTGTTTAAAAAATGACGAATTTAAGTGGTTGTTTTGTAAACAAACCTTACCTGGAAATTAATGTTGTCAGCATTAATTAATGTTAGTATCTGATTGTAAGATAATTATACTAATTGTTTAATTCCTGGTTTTGTGTAGCATTTACAGGATATTGGAAGGAATTTTTATAAAATTGGCCGGACAGGCAATGGCCTGAACCATTGTTTTGCTTATCATTGCAGTGTTATTGTTACTGGATAGAAATGACTGTTTACCACTCAATTCTTGATAAGAAGGCCGCAGGCCTGAAGCAGATTGCTGTGCTTGCCGACCCGGATAAATCGGATGACCGGACGCTGGAGAATCTTGCAAAGGCTGCCGGTGACAGCGGAGCGGATTACTTTTTTGTAGGTGGCAGTCTGCTCATCAACAACCGCCTGGACGCATGTATTAAGATTGTAAAGGATATATCGGGACTTCCGGTCGTACTTTTTCCGGGAAATACCCTTCAGATGAGCTGGAAGGCTGATGCCATCCTGTTTCTGTCGCTGATTTCAGGACGGAATGCAGAAATGCTCATCGGCCGTCATGTGATTGCCGCTCCTTACCTGAAGCTGAGTCCGCTGGAAGTTATTTCCACTGGTTACATGCTGATAGAAAGTGGCCGTCCGACAGCCGTTTCGTATATGAGTAATTCCGATCCCATACCGCACGATAAGGATGATATTGCCATGTGCACCGCCATGGCCGGAGAGATGCTGGGGATGAAACTGATATTTATGGATGCCGGCAGTGGTGCCATCAATCCGGTTGCCCCGGGCATGATCAGTCAGGTGAAACAGAGCATTGATATTCCCCTGATGGTGGGTGGCGGAATCCGCACTCCCGAGAAGGCAGCAGAGAGTGCCGCTGCCGGAGCCGATCTGCTGGTTATCGGGAATGTCTTTGAAAAGGATCCGGGCAAAATCCACGAGATCGTCAGGGCAGTGAAAGGACTTTAAAATGGCATGGGACATGGGGCATGGAGCCCCGACCTCTGACCTCTGTCTTGACCCTAAACCTTAAAAACGTTAGACTTTTTACCTGAAACATCCATATTCATGAAAAAACATCTTTTTCTGCTTGTTTTTATCGGGCTGGTGGTATTTTCGCAAGCCCAGGACAAACTGTTCACTCCTGAGGAAATTGCCTCCAACCGTAAACTTTACCCATCCGGTCTTTCTAACCTGCAGTGGAGGGGCATTTCCGGACAGTATACCTGGCAGGATGCAACATCACTGATCGCCGGCAGCGTTGAAGGTGAAGCAAAAGACACCCTGATGAAACTGCCGGATCTCAACAGCCTCCTCACCACGTCCGGCGCTGCCGAATTAAAAAGGTTCCCCTGGATTCAATGGGAGAATGAGGAAAAATGTTCGTTTTCTACCGGTTCCGATTGGTACAGCTATGACTTTAAGAATGGTAAACTTACCAGGCTTTTTACTGTTCCGGACAATTCTGCCGGTCACGAAACCTCACCGGCAAACCGTTACATCGCCTATACCATCGACAACAATCTGTTTATCCACAACGGGAAAGAGCAGATTGCCGTGACCAGGGAGGATAACAAAGGGATCGTCAGCGGGCAGTCGGTTCACCGCAACGAGTTCGGCATCAGCAAGGGAACATTCTGGTCGCCTTCAGGCAGGCTGCTTGCCTTTTACCGAATGGATGAAAGCATGGTAACCGAATACCCGCTGGTAGATGTTACAGAGCGGATAGCAAAGGCAAACATGATCAGATACCCCATGGCCGGCATGACCAGCCATGAAGTAACCGTCGGCATTTTTAATCCTGAGACACAGAAAACGGTGTTCGTCGAAACCGGCTCTCCGGCCGACCAGTACCTGACCAACATTGCCTGGAGTCAGGATGAAAAGTCACTCTTTATTGCGGTGCTCAACCGCGACCAGAACCACATGAAGCTCAATGAATACGATGCTGCCGGTGGCAAATTCATCCGTACCCTGTTTGAGGAGAAGAATGATCGCTATGTTGAGCCCCTGCATCCGATGGTTTTTGTTCCCGGCACCGGCGGGCAGTTTATCTGGCAGAGCCAGCGCGATGGGTACAACCACCTTTACCTGTACAATCCCGACGGTACACTCATAAGGCAGCTCACCGCAGGAAAATGGATTGTTACAGAACTGCTTGGCTTTGACCAGAATGCAAAAGGAGTTTTCTACACTTCCACGGCTGTCAGTCCTTTGCAGGACCAGCTCTATTATGTTGACCTGAAATCGGGAAAGAGCACCCGGATGACCACTGAAGAGGGGGTGCACAGCCCCGTGGTGAGGTCCGACGGAAAATACTTCCTTTCGCGTTGCAGCAACCCTCAGTTAGCTTCTCGTACCAGGCTGGTTTCTTTCACAGGCAAGCTGAACCGCGTGTTGCACGAAGACCTGAACCCGGTGAAGGATTATAAAATGGGTGAAGTAAGCATCGTAACCCTGAAAGCCGGGGATGGCACCGATCTGTATGCCCGGCTTACCAAACCGGTTGATTTTGATGCCTCGAAGAAGTATCCGGTACTGATTTATGTTTACGGAGGTCCTCATGCCCAGCTTGTTACAGGAAGCTGGCTCAACGGTGGCGGACTTTTTGACCATTACCTGGCGCAGAAGGGCTATGTTGTTTTCACCCTCGACAACCGGGGGTCAGCCGGCCGGGGATTTGAATTTGAGAGCTGCATTCACCGCAACCTCGGGGTGCTCGAGATGGAGGATCAGCTCAAAGGCGTTGATTACCTGAAATCACTTCCCTGGGTGGATGCTGGCCGCATTGGCGTGGACGGATGGAGCTATGGTGGATTTATGACCCTCACAATGAAGCTGAATCACCCTGAAATGTTCAAAGTAGCGACCTGTGGCGGGCCGGTAACCGACTGGAAATACTACGAGGTGATGTATGGGGAACGTTACATGGATACCCCTGAGCAAAATCCGCAAGGCTATGAAAATGCCTGCGTTCTCAATAAAGTTGACAAGCTGGAAGGCAAATTGCTGATCATTCACGGGGCGCAGGACAACACTGTGGTGTGGCAGAACAGCCTGCAGTTTCTCAACAAGTGCATTGAGCTGAAGAAGCAGGTCGATTATTTTGTTTATCCGACACACGAACACAATGTGAGGGGAATCGACCGGGCACACATGTACCGCAAACTGGCTGATTATTACGATCAGAACTTGTAAAAAAACCAAAGAATTGTTGCTGAATGCAGGAATCCGGTTCAACAGATTCCTGCATTTTTTGTCTTCAGGTGCCTGTACCTCTCTGTAAAGTAAATATCAGCTGTAAAGGACAACACCATCCGGCCGGCAATCCCGTTAAACCTGATTACTTGCCTGAGTTGTTGCCGAAATACTTATCAAGTAGTTGGGCAGCAGCCTGATACGGGCTGATTTGTCCAAGCCTGAGCAGTTGTTCGTGTTGCGAAAGCGATGGGATGATCTGCGGGTGGTTGTAGAAGTGGTCGTGCAGCTGACGGTCGATGGCATCGATCATAATCTGTCTGGCCTGTTGGTTTCGTTTAAGGTCGAAATAGCCATTGTCGCGGGTAAAGCCGATGTAATCGGTTACAAGGTTCCACACTCCGGGGATACCCTCACCGGTGGCAGCGGAGCAGGTAACTGCCGGAGGCGACCACCCTGAATCGGGCAGCGGGAAGAGGTGGAGGGCATTTTTAACCTGAGTACAGGCGATGGCAGCCCGGGCTTTGTTATCCCCGTCGGCCTTGTTGATGGCAATGGCATCGGCCATCTCCATGATTCCGCGTTTGATGCCCTGGAGTTCATCACCGGCGCCGGAGATCATCAGCAGCAGGAAGAAATCGACCATGGAGTGCACGGCAATTTCCGATTGCCCTACCCCGACAGTCTCAACAAAAATGGTATCAAATCCGGCGGCTTCACACAGAATGATGGTTTCCCGGGTCTTGCGGGCTACCCCGCCCAACGACCCTGCTGAGGGTGAAGGCCGGATGAAGGCATTGGGCTCAACAGAAAGTCCTTCCATACGGGTTTTGTCGCCCAGGATGCTGCCTTTTGAGCGGCTGCTGCTTGGGTCGATGGCCAGCACTGCCAGCCGGTGCCCTTCCTTGGTCAGGTGGAGCCCCAGCGATTCGATGAAGGTGCTTTTTCCTGCACCGGGGACACCGGTAATTCCCAAACGGACCGATTTTCCGGAATGGGGCAGGCACTTCAGGATCAATTCCTGGGCCATGGCCTGATGGGCCGGCAGGGAGCTTTCGATCAGGGTAATGGCCTGACTGAAAACAGTACGGTTGAAACTCCGGATGCCCTCCATATAGGCATCCACAGAGAGCAACCCCTTGTGGCTTTTGCGGAAATTGCTGATTGCATGATCGTTAAGCTGAGAAGGCTGTTCAATCCCTTCCTGTACTTTCAATGCAGACGGCTGTTCAGAATTGCGCTTGTTTTCAGCATCCATGATTTCCCTGAGTATCGGCCGGAACAATGATTGATGTGCAGCTTCCGGTTGGTTCCTTAGTGCAGAATTGATCTGCAAAGGTCTTAATTAAACAGGAAACTTGCGAGTTTTACTGAATTAAAGCGTTAAAATTTGCAGTTAATTTTAAATTTCTAAATTTACGCCACTTATGAAACCTTAATCTCCTGATGTTATGACAATAGGAATTTTAAAAGAATCACCCGGTGAGAACCGGGTTGCTATGCTGCCGGAGAGTGTGGCTACGCTGGTTAAAATGAATGTTAACCTGCTTGTTGAATCCGGAGCGGGACTCACCTCCTTTGCTTCGGATAAGCAATACGAGGAAGCAGGAGCAAAAGTTCAGGCAAAGAAGGATGTGATTTCAGGGGCTGATCTGCTGATCCGGATTCAGCCGCCGACAGAGGAGGAGATTGCCCTGATGAAGGCCGGTCAGGTGATCATGTCAGTACTCAACCCCTATTTTAACGGTGATCTGATCAGGGAACTGGCCAAACGCAACATCACTGCCTTCAGCATGGATGTGGTGCCCCGTACCACCCGCGCTCAGGCTATGGACATCCTTTCGTCGATGGCCACGGTTGCCGGTTACAAGGCCGTTCTGACTGCTGCCAATTCGCTGCCCAAGTTCTTCCCCATGTTTATGACCGCTGCCGGTACCATCAAGCCGGCAAACATATTGATTCTGGGAGCCGGTGTGGCCGGATTGCAGGCGGTGGCTACCTCACGTAAGCTGGGAGGCGTGGTTTATGTTTTCGATGTAAGGGCTGCCGTGAAGGAAGAAGTTGTCGGACTGGGAGGTAAATTTGTAGAAGTTGAAGGTGCAATCGATGATAAAGCTGCTGGTGGATATGCTGTTGAACAGACTGAAGAGTTCAAACAGCGCCAGGCCAAAGCCATTCATGATCAGGCAGTGAAGTCGGATGTAATCATCTGTACCGCCCAGATACCAGGGAAGCGGGCTCCGTTGCTGATTAAGAAAGATACCGTTGAAGCCATGATGCCCGGTTCGGTAATCATCGACCTGGCTGCATCCACAGGAGGCAACTGCGAGGTCACCAAAGAAACGAAACCATTGCTCATCAGGGTGTTAAAGTTATCGGAAACTCTCAGTTCCCGACCGATATGCCTACCGATGCCAGCCGTATGTTTGGTAAAAACATGATCAACTTCCTGAAGCTGATCATCACCAAAGAAGGTGGCCTGAACCTCAACTGGGAAGACGACATCGTAAAAGGTACCGCGGTAACCCACAATGGTGAGATTGTCCACGAACGCGTTAAATCTGTAATCACACAATAAAATAGACAACCCATGGAAGAAGTATTGAAATTTTTTCTGGAGTACAAGGATATGATCTTCATCATAACCTTATCGGTATTCCTCGGAATTGAAGTCATATCGCATGTGCCGGCTGTGTTGCATACCCCGCTGATGTCGGGCAGCAATGCCATTCATGGTG
>CALMDN010000312.1 GCA_937864935.1 uncultured Bacteroidales bacterium | reverse complement strand
AAAAGTGGTCAACCTGTGCAGGGGTGGAACCTATCCGCCTCGTCAGAACCGTGGCCATTTTGCTCCACATTTCAGGATTCAGCTCTTTGGGGAATTTTTGCACGAACTTGAGCAGATGATCTTTTTTCTCAATCACCTCTTTGCTGACCGGCTGGAAAGTACCCCCGGCATAGATACCCATATATCCGTAATATTGTCCCTGTGTAAGCAGTTCACTGGCCAGAAAACCCTGATCTCCGGCTTCGGCTGCTTTCAGAATCACCACCCCTGCCCCATCGGCAAACAGGGTCACCGTCTTCTTGTCCTCCTTGTTCAGATACTTGCTCATCGCATAGGCTCCGATCACCATCACATGGTTGTACTGCTGGTCGCTGCGGATGTACTTTGACGCAATATCAAGGGCAGTAACAAACCCGGCACAGGCGGTGTTCACATCAAAAGTGCCGGCATTCACCAGACCGAGTTCATATTGTACCTTGGAAGCGGTGGAAGGTGAGATAAACTCCGGGGTATCTGTGGAAATGATCAGCAGATCGATGTCTTCGGGATTGAGGCCTCCGTTTTCCATGGCCATGCGGGCGGCAGGGATGCACAGGTCGGCGGTTGACTGGTTGTCTGCTGCCCACCTGCGTTCATAGATCTGCACATTTTCAACCAGCCAGTCGCTGACATTTTCGCCCAGCAGCTCATCGAAGTAACTGTTCGGGACTATCTTCTCCGGCACATAGGCCCCAGTGGAATGAATGATTGCATTTCGCATCTGCTGTCGCTTAAATCGTTATACCTCCATCAACACTCAGTACGGCTCCGTTCACATAGGCAGCCTCGTCCGATGCCAGAAAAACGAATGCGGCAGCAATCTCTTCGGGTTTTCCCAGACGTCCGAGCGGAACTTTCTCACGCATCGAAGCCAGCACATTCTCAGGCATCAGCGCTACCATTTCGGTAGAGATAAAACCGGGAGCCACTGCATTGGCTGTCACACCCTTGCGTCCGAGTTCGCGGGCCCAGGTTTTGGTCATTCCGATAACACCCGCCTTGGTTGCCACATAGTTGGTCTGTCCGAAGTTGCCATACAGGCCAACCACCGACGAGGTGGTGACGATCCTGCCGTAGCCCCTGTCAGCCATAAAAGGTGAGATGGCCTTGGTACAATAGAATACACCGCTGAGGTTAACATCAATGACCTGCTGCCAGAGCTCAGGGGTCATTTTCTTCAGGCTGGCATCCCGGGTAATCCCGGCATTGTTGATCAGGATGTCTATTTTACCAAATTTTGCCAGTACTTCAGCAGTTGTTGATTCAACCTGCTGATAATCTGCAACATTTACTTTATAAAAATCGGCTTTACCACCTTCGGAACGGATTTCTTCGCACAACTTCGTCCCTTTCTCTTCATTCATATCCCAGATTACGGCAGTGGCCCCTTCTGTTGAAAAACGCAGGGCTGTTGCTTTGCCGATCCCATCGGCTCCTCCGGTTATTACCGCTACTTTATCGGCAAGTCTTTTCATTGTCATTGTGTATTTGGGTTTACGAATCAGCGTTCTACAATCAGTGAAGTGCCCATTCCACCGCCAATGCAGAGGGTGGCAAGACCTGTTTTCACATCCCTTCTGAGCATTTCATAGATCAGGGTGGTGAGGATTCTGGCACCGGAAGCGCCGATGGGGTGTCCAAGTGCTATGGCACCACCGTTTACATTCACCTTTTCCGGATCCAGTCCCAGGTCGCGGACCACGGCGATCGACTGAGAGGCAAAGGCTTCGTTGGCCTCCACCAGATCTATCTGATCAATACTGTAACCTATCCTTTCAAGCGCCTTGCGGGATGCCGGAACCGGACCATAGCCCATGATGGTGGGATCAAGCGCCACCGAGGCATACGATTTTATGGTTACCAAGGGTTTGATTCCGAGTTCATCGGCCTTCTGCTTCGACATCACCACCAGCATGGCCGCACCATCGTTGATGCCTGAGGAGTTCCCCGCTGTAACACTGCCTTCTTTTTCGAAAGCAGGCGGCAGTTTGGCCAGCTTCTCCAGAGTTGTTCCGTGTCTGGGATATTCATCCGTGTCGACAACCACCGGATCGCCTTTGCGCTGTGGAATGCTGACCGGAGCAATTTCACCGGCAAACCGCCCTGCTTTCTGGGCAGCTTCGGCTTTCAGCTGACTGCTGTGGGCAAACGCATCCTGCTCAGCCCGTGAGATGTTCCAACGCTTAGCAATGTTCTCGGCGGTAACCCCCATGTGGTAATTGTTGAATGTCTCGGTAAGGCCATCGTGAATCATGCTGTCGATGATCTTTCCGTCGCCCATGCGGTAGCCATACCTGGCCTTGGGAAGAAGGTACGGAGCATTGGTCATGCTTTCGGTACCTCCTGCCAGTATGATGTCGGCATCACCCAGCATGATAAACTGGGCTGCCATACTGACTGCCCTCAAACCGGAACCGCACAGTTTGTTGATGGTCATTGCCGTAACATTATCCGGAACCCCGGCATAAATGGCCACCTGCCGGGCTACATTTTGCCCGAGTCCGGCCGATAGTATGTTGCCGACAATCACATCATCGATCATGCTTACATCAATACCTGCCCTCTTTATGGCTTCCTTGGCAGCGGTAACTCCCAGATCAACGGCACTCAGGCCGGCCAGGCTGCCCCCGAACGTTCCTATGGGTGTGCGGGCTGCCGATGCGATTACTACTTCTCTCATATGCTGTCTGTTTAAAAGCGATGCTAAATAATGCGCTATTCAAGGCCCTGCAAAACTACTTTATCAGATTCAAAGGTCTGACTTTTGACAATATTTGACGATATTTTGCTTATATACTCTTGATTAAATGCATGTTACATACTTTAAACCATAGGTATGACTGCTAACAATGCTATTGCTCGTCAGGATGACTTCAGGGTTCCGGAAGCATAAAAAACCAAAGCCGGCAGATAAGAAAAATACCTCAGAGGGTAAATTTCAATCCCTGAACCCTTCCATCCACAAAGAAGACTTCAGGTACATGCGGATGCAGTTCTCTGGAAAGATCGGCCATCAGCCGGCATTTATGGGGATCAGGTAATAATGGCAAAGCCGGTTCGTACACCAGGGCAAGCAGATCAGGCAGGCTGATTTCACATTCCTTGTAGGCTGATACAGCATAATACCACGATATGGTCGGCAGGTAAACAGCCCTCAGCCGGTATTCTGACTCACGCTCCAGAAGGTTGTGGCGTTTCGAAAGCTGCAGAATTCTTGCATACTTTTCCAGCGACATGAGCGATTGCATCCAGGAAGCAAAGAATGTGTGCCAGCGCAGCTCGAAGATCTGTTCCTTGTATCCGCTGAGAAAGGTTTCGGCATAGTCGGAGGCTTCGCGCGATCGGTTGTTTTTGTTCAGAGCGCGTATATAAAACGATGCGAACCCTACCCTGTTGTGGTGACTCCGGGTGTTTTTGAGTTCGGGAAAAGAATCCTGCATCAGTTTCAGTGCCCTGGAGTTCTGGTTCTGCCGCAACAACACAGCACAGAGGTTGTTCACATAATGCAGGTAATCGCCGGAGTGCTGCCGGATTGATAAATAACCATACTCCGCCGCCCTGGCCAGCTCATTCCGCTTTGAATGCAGCATTACCCTGTTGGCATAATAATTCAGCAGTATCCGCCTCGAATAAAACTGTCCGCTCATCATCATTTCATCCAGGTCGTTGTAGATACTTTCTAGCTTATCGTA
Organism: uncultured Bacteroidales bacterium; assembly: GCA_937864935.1. Taxonomy (GTDB): domain Bacteria; phylum Bacteroidota; class Bacteroidia; order Bacteroidales; family Lentimicrobiaceae; genus Lentimicrobium. Next base: position 408 of record CALMDN010000312.1, on the reverse strand, counting down.
TTCCTTGTAATTGAAATAGATAAGGGTGAGCCTCACGATGGCCAGGTAACGGTTCAGTCCGTCGAGGTTCTCGTTGTAAAAAACATCTTTCAGCCAGGTTTCCCAGCGGCGGGATTCGGTTTTGTTCAGCGCATACTGGTTTACAATGTCAATGGTAGCATCGTGCAGATGACCATTTACCCCGATACACTCAACATAGAGCTCCTGGTAATCGTTCAGAAACCTGTCGACAATACGGTTGTAGTAATGCCGGAACCTGATCAGCAGGTAAAAGCGGTAGTTCCGGATAATTTCATACAGCCTGATGAAGTAATAGGGCGGTTTCTGAAATCCCTTGATCAGCCTGATGAGCATGTCTTCCTCCCGCGGAGAAATGGTGTCGGTCATGATCTTGCGGTCGATCTCCAG
>CALMDN010000311.1 GCA_937864935.1 uncultured Bacteroidales bacterium | reverse complement strand
CGAGGTAGGTGACCATCAGGGTGTAATCACCATCGGGGATTTTGGAGATGGTAAAGTATCCGTTTACATCTGTGGCTGCTCCGTAACTTGTGCGGAAAAGGTAAACATTGGTAAAGATAATGGGTTCACCGGTCTCCTTTTCGTAAACAAACCCTCTGATGGTGCCGCTCTGGGCATAAACTGCAGGAAGCTGAAACTGGAACGACCAAAGTACGACGAGTGCGAAGCCAAGTAATTTTTTCATTGAATTGAATGTAAGTAGTTGATTCAGAGATGCCAATATACATCATTGCGGAACACCACAACAGCTCTGGGCATTGAAGCACAAAGTTAGTTAAAAGATTTCTATCTGAAGACAGTAAATATCCGGGGGAGCAGGACTTTCACAGGAAAAATCTGCCACTGTCTTCCGGGGCGGGAATGAAGCATTGTTGTGTTCTGCCGAACCAGCGGTACCGGTTTCGGGCTATTGTCCTGTATAGCCCGTTTCTCAATGGTTTAGGAGTCAGCAGGCCGATCAGACAGGCAGTTAGGGGCATCCCGCATTTTTTCATAATCTCAAGTATGGCTCCGGCCTCAGTGTACAACCCGGCATGATCGATAAACAGGACACTTTCGGGTTGCGGGAATGTCATTCCCTTCTCCTTCAGTCTGCGGATCAGGGCCGAATTGTTCCCGGTGAAATAAAGCTTCCTTTTCCTGTCATATCTGAGCAGAATTCTGATGGTTTTATTGCACAAAACGCAATTGCTGTCGAACACCACCAGCCCGGAGTCGGATGGGATTGACTGTTGAATCAGGGAAAAACCGGCAGCATCCATGATAGGGGCGGAAAATTATGAGATTATGTTCATAATATTTTTCTGATCTGTTTACAATGCGTTAAAAATCCAAACAAATTTCTTCAACTTTTGTTAGTTTTACAGGGTTTTGTAAGGATGCTTTTCTATCTTTGCTTTCAGATTTATATCAACACATCGACATAATTACTAAACTACATATCTGATGTCTGACAACACAATTTCAATTTCACAGGGAAAACTGGTAGTACCGGATGAACCTGTAATTCCGTTTATCGAAGGCGATGGAACAGGGCCTGATATCTGGGCTGCATCACAAAGGGTCATCGATGCTGCTGTAGAAAAGGCGTATTCCGGAAAGAAGAGAATTATCTGGAAAGAGGTGCTGGCCGGTGAAAAGGCGTTTAATCAAACAGGCAACTGGCTGCCGGAAGAGACCCTCGATGCTTTCAGGGAATATAAAGTGGGCATCAAAGGCCCCCTCACCACTCCTGTAGGTGGTGGAATCCGTTCGCTGAATGTTGCGCTGAGGCAGCAGCTTGACCTGTATGTCTGTCTGCGGCCGGTACGCTGGTTCAATGGCGTTCCGAGCCCTGTGAAAGATCCGGGTAGTGTTGATATGCATATTTTCCGTGAAAATACCGAAGATATTTATGCCGGTATAGAATACATGAATGGTACCCCGGAAGCCGATAAAGTGAAGAAATTCCTGATGGAGGAGATGGGGGTAAGCAAAATCCGTTTTCCCGAGTCAAGCTCCATCGGAATCAAGCCGGTATCGAAAGAGGGAACAGAACGTCTGGTAAGGGCTGCCCTGAATTATACCATCGAACGTGGATTGCCCTCCCTCTCACTGGTGCACAAAGGCAACATCATGAAATTTACCGAAGGTGCTTTCAAGAACTGGGGATACGAGCTTGCCCGCCGCGAATTTGGCGACAAAACCTTTACCTGGGCTGAGTATGATGAAATCGCAGCAGCCAGCGGTAAGGAAGCGGCAGATGCTGCCCAGCAGTCCGCACTCAAATCAGGCAAAATCCTTGTGAAGGATGTAATCGCCGATGCGTTTCTGCAGCAGATACTGCTTCGTCCGGCTGAATATTCAGTAATAGCTACCCTTAACCTGAATGGTGACTACATTTCCGATGCCCTTGCTGCCATTGTTGGTGGTATTGGCATTGCTCCCGGTGCTAACATTAACTATGTCTCAGGCCACGCCATTTTTGAAGCAACCCACGGAACTGCCCCGAAATACGCCGGTCTTGATATGGTAAATCCGGGTTCGGTGATCCTTTCAGGGGCTATGATGCTCGAATACCTTGGCTGGAAGGAAGCAGCCGCACTGATCTATTCAGGCATAGAGAAAACCATTCAGTCTAAAAAAGTAACCTACGATTTCCACCGGCTGATGGAAAATGCCACAAAGCTTAAAACTTCAGAGTTTGGTACCGAAGTGGTCAGCACAATCATGAATCAATAATACTTTGTACAACCATTATATTTAACTGCAATGGCAAAAAGACTTAAGGATACCCTGTATGAGAAAATACAGGATTGGAGACCACGAACCGAGCGTCTGATGAAAGAATATGGCAATGTCGTTGTCGATCAGATCACCATCAGCCAGATACTCGGAGGAATGAGGGGGATCAAGTCGCTGGTGAGCGACATCTCTTACCTTGATCCCCTTGAAGGCATTCGTTACCGGGGATACACACTGCCGGAAGTCTTTGAGAAACTTCCAAAAGCGAAAAATTCTGATATGCCGCTGGTGGAAGGGCTATATTACCTTTTACTCACCGGTGATATGCCTACCGAAGAGCAGGCTGCAATGATGGTGGAGGAATTCAGCCAGCGCAGGATTCTGCCGCGGTACATTTATGAAGTGATCGACGGTATGCCATGCTGCAGCCAT
>CALMDN010000310.1 GCA_937864935.1 uncultured Bacteroidales bacterium | reverse complement strand
CATGGGTGCCGCGCGGCCATCGTCACGAGTTTCCAAGACACGGGCTGTGTCATGATCGATATGGCGCACCGCGCGGGGGCGAACCTTCGAGTCGTGACCGTTGACACTCTCCGTCTGCATCCGGAGACCTACGACCTGATTGACCTGACTTCAAAGAAATATGGCATCAGCATACGGGTGATGTTTCCCGATGCGGCCCGGGTTGAAGCTATGGTGAACGAAAAGGGCATCAACCTTTTTTACGACAGCATTGAAAACCGCAAGTTGTGCTGCCATCTGCGCAAAATTGAGCCATTGAAAAGGGCCTTCAGCGGATTGGATGCCTGGATCTGCGGTCTCCGCAGGGATCAGTCGGTTACCCGTCAGGATATGCAGCTGGTTGAATGGGACGAAAACAATGGACTGATTAAGGTCAATCCGTTGATTGACTGGACAGAAGAACAGCTGTGGTCATACCTGAAGTCGAATTATATACCCTACAACAAACTGCACGATGCCGGATTCCCCAGCATAGGCTGTCAGCCCTGTACCCGTGCGGTGATGCCCGGTGAAGATGTACGCGCCGGCCGCTGGTGGTGGGAGAACCCTGAAACAAAAGAATGCGGACTTCATAAAAGGAACTAAGTTGTGCAGATTTCGTTCACTGATTGTCAACAATCAGCCGACGATGCACAATTTAGATACAGGAGAATGCCTAAACGACTAATTAGCAGAAATTTAACAATTTAATAACATTTCTGCCTTAACTAAAATCCATTATTTCAGTAATTTTGTGGCGCCTTGGATAGCCCGTTACCGGGTGAGTTTAAGGATTATAATTAATTGTTTAACAAATACTTATATTAATGAGCATTAAAAAACAGTTTTTAAAAACCAAACCTGTTTGTAAGGTTACTTTTAAACTTTCAAAAGAAGAAGCCAATGGCGCCGCAATGATCAACCTTGTTGGTGATTTTAATGGCTGGAACGAGAGTGCCGATGAAATGAAAGCATTGAAAGATGGATCATTCAGCACTTCTGTGGAATTGGAAACAGGCCGTGACTATCAGTTCAGATATTTGGCAAACGGTACTTCATGGATCAACGATCCGGAAGCTGACGGGTTTACCGGCAGTGGAATGGGTGATTCAGAAAATGCTGTGATAAAATTATAGGATATCACCCTCTGATTGAACAGCCATCCATTGAAGGGTGGCTTTTTTTTTCTCTGGTGTCCGGCGAAAATAATCGGTTTCCTTTGAACTGATTGATAAAGCCGGATTACAGCCATTATTCAAAACAGGTATCTTACTTTCTCCTTTTGACACCATCCCGATAGCTATAGGGATGGTGTTTTGGTATCAGGGTTCCTTTTACTTTAACCGGTCAATAATGTTATTTTTATTCAAAGCGGATTACCCTTACCGGCGAAATGTACCGGATTACCAGGGAAGGAATCAGCATCATCAGGGTGCAAACGGCAATGGTGGCCAGATTGATCAGCAGAATTGCCGGAATATTGATGGATACAGGAACGGCAGACACAAAGTATGAATCGGCCGGAAGGGGGATAAAACTGAACTTTTTCTGGAGGAGCACCAGCAACAGAGCGATGGAATTTCCCCACAACAGTCCGCGCAGGGTAATGTTGACCGAGGCGTAGATGAATATCTTCCTGATGCTGTTGTTGTTGGCACCCAAGGCCTTGAGCATTCCGATATCACGGGTGTGCTCGAGTATCAGAATCAGCAGGGTGGAAATCATGGTAATGCCGGAAACCAGTGCTATCAGCACCAGAATGATCACCACATTCATATCCTGAATCTCAATCCAGTCGAATATCTGCGGATAGATCTGCTTAACCGTCAGTGCATTGAGCTTATACCCTATGGTCGAATAAATCTGTTCAGCCATGCTGTTCAGTTTGCTGAAATCGCGGAGGGTGATTTCAATACCGGAAACGGTGTTTTCATCCCAGGCGTTCAGGTTTCTGACCTGAGCAAAGTCGCCGAAGAGGTAGGTCTCATCAAACTCCGCCAGTCCGGTGTTGTAGATTCCGCTGATTACGAATTTCCGTCCCCGTGTCACATTGTCGATGATAAAATACATCCTGAGATCGTCACCGGTTTTAAATCCGAGGCTGGAGGCCAGTTTTTCGGAAACCAGGATTTCTGTTCCTGCTCTAGTATCACTGAAAACCGGAATTCTTCCTGAGACCAGCTTATCTTTGAGGAAATCCCAGCGGTAAGACTTGGTAACTCCCTTAAAGACAACTCCTTCAATCTGGTTTTCGGATTTAACGATTCCGGCTTTGAGGGCATACACCTGTACATTTTCTACGCCCTGAAGCTTTGCAAGTTCCTGGGGTCTGGCATCGCGCTGGTCGATGGGGGTAGGTTCGAAGGAGTTGTTGGAGTCGAAGTTGGAAATCTGGATATGCCCCGCGAAGCCCGATACCTTATCGCGAACCTGCGTCTGAAAGCCTTGCAGAATGCTTACCGAAATGATCATAACAGCCAGTCCGAGGGCAATTCCGGCAACCGATACCCTGATGATCGGTCTTGAAAAGGAACTGCCTTCCCTGGAGCGGATGCGGCGGCTTATGTAAAACTCAAAATTCAAGTCGGGGGTGTTTGCTGCAAAGTTAAAGTTTAAACTTAACTTTACAGCCGGTAAAATCATTCTGTTTCGCTACGCATGCGCCTTCAGTTACTATTTTTCATTTTTTTATCACTG
>CALMDN010000309.1 GCA_937864935.1 uncultured Bacteroidales bacterium | reverse complement strand
CACCTTGTGCGATGGATATCAGACATTAGAAATTAGAAATTAGAAATTAGAAATTTAAAACCGGCTTCAAAATTCCCAAAGCACCTGCCATCAGATGAACTGCAAGGAATGCAAACGATTGCGTAGATTTTTAAGGCTTTAGGTGCTGAATTACAGACCATTTAGGTTACTTTTGCTGTTATACAACCACCAAACCAACCACCATGAAGATTTTCACAAACAGCATCCTGATGGTCCTGATGTTTCTGGCAGCGCCGGTACTTGGCCGCGCTCAGGCCCCGGCACAGTGTCAGGATGTGATGCTGCAGGCCTTTACCTGGGATTCCTACACGGCCAGCAACTGGAACAACCTGAATGTACAATCGGCTGAAATCGCATCCAACTTCAGCCTGGTATGGCTTCCGCCCAGCGGAAACTGCCAGAGCTCCTACAGCATGGGCTACGCCCCGGTGTGGTGGTTCGACCAGAACAGCGCCTTCGGCACCACCCAGGAGCTGAAAAACCTGATTGCCTCGCTCAACGCCAAAGGCTCAAAAGCCATCGCGGATGTGGTGGTGAACCACCGCAGCGGATCGACCAACTGGACCGATTTCCCCACGGAAGTGTACAACGGCACCACCTATAGCATGGGCCCGGCGCAGATCTGCAGCACCGATGAAGTGGCCAACGAACCGGGACAGGCTCAGCCCACCGGTGCCCCCGATACCGGAGAGGATTTCAACGGCTCGCGCGACCTCGATCACCTGAGCACCATCGTGCGCAACAACATCAAAGGATACCTGCAGTTTCTGAAAAACGACATGGGCTATTCGGGCTGGCGATATGATATGGTTAAAGGCTTCAGTGCCTCGTATGTAAACGAGTACAACACTTCAGTGAATGCATATTTCTCTGTAGGTGAGTATTTTGATGGAAGTTACGACCTCTGCAAGGCCTGGATAAACGGTACCAACAACAACTCGACCACCTTTGATTTCCCGCTGAAGTTCAGGCTGAACGCCGCGATGTGGAATGGTGGCATGGACCTCACCCAGCTGGTGTGGCTGCAGAACGGCACCACCCCTCAGCCGGCCGGTCTCATCCACCATTACGACACCAAACGGTATGCGGTAACTTTTGTGGACAACCACGACACCTACATCACCGGCAACCCGAACCGCTTCAACGGCAATGTGCTGGCGGCCTATGCCTTTCTGATGGGTTCACCGGGGGTTCCCTGCGTGCTGCTCGATCACTGGAACAACAACAAAGCGGCCATTTTCGCCATGATTGCCGCCCGCCGCGCCGTTCAGCTTCACAGTGAATGCAATGTAACGGTGAATCAGTATGCCCAGAACATCTACGTTTCAACCGCCACCGGGCTCAACGGCACCCTGATTGTGAAGATCGGGAATGGCAGCTACTCCCCGCCTGCCGGTTATACCCTGGCCACCTCCGGCACCGACTATGCAATCTGGACCAAAACAAACACCAACGTGGCCCCTTCCCTGCTCATGACCCCTCCGGGCAATACCTTCTATACGCCACAGACCGTTACCATGACTGCCACCACCGGGGCACAGATCTACTACACCACCGACAACTCTGCTCCCGGAACCGGTTCAACACTGTATACCGGTCCCGTGAATGTTACTTCCACCAAAACCATCAGGGCGGTGGCGTATAACCCTTCCACACAGTTGTATTCGGCAGAGGTTTCAAATACCTATACCATCACCTCCATGCCATCGTCCATACAGGTCAGGTTCAAGGCCCCGGCTGGCTGGAATGCCTGCAAGGTATATTCCTGGGTTGGTTCAACGCCGCTTTGCGGGGCCTGGCCCGGCTCATCCATGACCCTGGAGAATGACGGTTTCTATACCTATACCGTCTCGGGATTCACCAGCCTTCCCATTGGCATTGTTTTCAACAACGGCGCCAGCAGCGGCACACAGCAGACGGTTGACCTGTTTGCCTCCGACAACACCTGCTGGGAGGCCGGCAGCCTGGTCAACGGGAAATACACAGCCAACGAGGTCACCTGCCCTACGGTTGGCATTGCGGATCCGGGCAAACCCCTGTGGAGGGCCTATCCGAATCCGGCCGGTGACCGGCTTACTGTTGAAGCACCCGGGGCCTTCACCAACCTAAGAGTTGTTGCTGACTCGGGCGTCGAAATGAAGGTTGAAGCGACCTTTTCGGGAGGGATTTTCAACCTTGACCTGTCGGCTTACCCGAAAGGAATTTATTACATCACACTTTCTGATCCGCAGGGAAACCGCACCACACAGGCTGTTGTGAAGCACTGAGCCGGTACCCGGACAAAAGAACAGCAGAACATTCCGGCGAACGGAATTTCTGCTGTTTTTTCTTTGAAATAAAATGGGGTGAACTGCCTGCCTATTTTTTAAGATAGGCCTGGATCAGCGCGTTGGTAGAACTGTCGTGCCTCGAAGGCCGGGTTTCACCCTGGAGTTCGGCAATGATGTTCTGGGCCAGGACCTTCCCCAGTTCAACACCCATCTGATCGAAGGGATTGACACCCCAGATCACCCCCTGAACAAACACACTGTGCTCGTACATGGCCACCAGCTTTCCGAGATTTCCGGGGCTCAGTTTATCGAGCAGGAAAGCGGATGAGGGGCGGTTACCTTCAAATACCTTGTGCGGAACCAGCTTCTCAGCAACTCCTTCGGCCGCAACCTCATCGGCTGTTTTTCCGAAGGCCAGCGCTTCACCCTGGGCAATCATGTTGGCCATCAGGTAATCCTGGTGGGGCGGAAGATCGTGCAATGATTTTTTAAATCCGATAAAGTCGCACGGAATAAGCTTGGTTCCCTGATGGATCAGCTGATAAAAAGAGTGCTGGCCGTTGGTTCCGGGTTCACCCCAGTAAATGGGCCCTGTCTGATAGTCAACCTTGTGTCCGTCGAGGGTGATGTACTTGCCGGTGCTTTCCATGGTCATCTGCTGCAGGTAAGCCGGGAAGCGTTTCAGGTAATTCTCGTAAGGCAGCACGGCCTGTGTCTGGGCGTTGAAGAAGTTGTTGTACCACACGGTGAGCAGCGCCATCAGCACCGGAATGTTCTTTTCGAGGGGTGCTGTGCGGAAGTGTTCATCCATGCTGTGGAAACCGCTGAGCATCTGACGGTAGTTTTCAGGGCCTATGGCAATCATGGTACTGAGGCCAATGGCTGAAGTCATGGAGTAGCGTCCCCCGACCCAGTCCCAGAACCCGAACATATTGCGGGTGTCGATGCCGAACTTAGCCACCTCCTTTTCGTTGGTTGAAAGGGCTACAAAGTGCTTCTGGATTGCACTTTCATCACCCAGGGTATTCAGCGTCCATGTTCTGGCAGTCATGGCATTGGTCATGGTTTCGAGGGTGGTGAAGGTTTTCGATGCCACGATAAACAAGGTCTCAGCCGGATCGAGGCCCTGAACGGCTTCCGCAAAATCGCTGCCATCGATGTTGGAGACAAAGCGGAAGGTAAGTTCGCGCATGCTGAAGTTTTTCAGCGCTTCGTAGGCCATCACCGGGCCCAGGTCGGAACCGCCGATGCCGATGTTCACGATGTTGCGGATGGGTTTCCCGGTGTGTCCGGTCCATTGTCCGCTGCGTACCTTTTCAGCAAAGGCCTGCATCTTATCCAGCACCTCATGCACCTGCTCCACCACATTGACCCCGTCAACCATGATCGTAGTCCCTTTGGGGGCCCGCAATGCGATGTGAAGCACAGCCCGGTTTTCGGTGTTGTTGATTTTTTCGCCGGCAAACATGGCAGCGCGCTTTGTTTCCAGGTTGCGCTCACGGGCAAGTTTAAACAGCAGGCCGAGGGTTTTACCCGTAATCCGGTGTTTTGAGTAATCAAAATAGATCCCTTCGGCATTCAGGGTCAGGCTGTTTCCCCTGAGGGGATCCTGCTTAAACAATTCCCTGATGCTTGTTTTCCTTGTTTCCTGGAAATGTTTATCCAGGGCCTTCCATGACTCAAGGCTGCTTAATCCGCTTTTCATGCCGGTTTTATATTTGATTTTGTTTCGTTTTGATACTGTTGATGAGGTGATCCCACGATTTGTTGAAAGCATCCGCGCCTTCGTTCTGCAGCTGTAGCCCGAGTTTGGTCACGTCTACGGATGCACTGGCAAATTTCTGCAATAGTTTCTTTGTTTCGTCAGGCGAATCGGTGAGCACCGGTCCGGGTTCGCCGTGATCGGCCCAGGCGAGCAGGGTCGCTTCCGGGAGGGTGTTGATGGTATAGGGGGCAATCAGGTTTTTCACATACAGCACATCCGAGGCATTCGGATCTTTGGTGCCCGTACTTGCCCAAAGCAGCCTTTGCGGGAAGGCCCCGAAGTTCATAATCCGCTGAACACGGGTCGATTTCAGGAATCTGAGGTACGATAAATAGGTTTTGTGCATGACGGTGAGTCCCAGTTTGTTTTGCAGCTCAGGGCCTACCAGTCCGGCGACAGCCTTGTCCCAGCGGCTTACAAAAACGGAAGCTACCGATCTTACATCGGGATTCAGCCCCTGTCTGATCCGGCTCTCCACCCCCCGGAGGTAAGCCTCCGAAGCAGCTTCGTACTGATCGGGTGAAAAAAGCAGGGTCACATTCACAGGGATTCCTTCGGCAATGGCCATTTCGATGGCAGCCAGCCCTTCCCTGGTTCCCGGGATTTTGATAAACACATTGGGCTTCCCGGTTTTATCGAAGATCTCCCGCGCTGCCTCAATGGTTTTGCGGGGATCATAGGCAAGCAAAGGAGACACCTCAATGGAAACAAACCCGTCGAGGCCATTGGTACGGTCGAACACCGGCCTGAAGAGGTCGGCGGCCCGCTGGATGTCTTCAATGGCCAGGTTGAAAAACAATTCCTCGGCACTCAGGTGCTGAGATCCGTATTTCCGGATGGGTTCGTCGTAGTAGTCGGAATTGGTGATGGCATTGTCGAAAATACTCGGATTTGAGGTCAGGCCGGTTATGGACAACTCCCCGATATAGCGTTTTAGTGTTCCGTCGTCCAGCATCTGCCGGGTAATGTTGTCGAGCCATAGGCTGACACCGTGGTTGTATAATTCCTGTGTGGGTTTATTCATCGTATCTGAATAAATTCTGGTTGTTTGAGAGAGCAAAGGTAACGCAAACAGTTTCAAAATGGAAAAAACAAAGGAGTATTCAGTGGCTCCGGTAGTTTAATCTAATGAACAACAAGCTCATAGAGTCAGTGAGATGAACAGGTAGTCAGGCTTTATCGTGAGGCATTATCGTTTGTCTTTGCTGCTGAACAGCAAAACAGAGGGTTTACCATCGATCCAGGCGGCACCGGCATCGCGTTGATTGCGGTAGCAGCCAATGGTAGAAATGATCAGGTCGTAATCCGGGAAGCCTTCTTCTACATCCTGAAGTACAATCTGCTTACCTCCGTTACCCGACAGAGGTACTGCCAGTGGCAACAGGCAGGCCGTGTCAATTTTGCACTCAGGATTGAATCCACGGGCCAGGTCATGAAGATAGCTTTCATCAGCTGATTCGCTGATTACAAGAACATTACATATTTTTTCAAATCCTTTATCGATAAAGAGGCCCACATCACACCTTGCCCTGTCGAAGAAATACCGTGCTTTACCACCGGTTTCATCCTGGCTGAGCAGGGGGCGGGAGCTTCCTACGATCAACAGGTCGAATTTTCCGCGGTTGGCCGTTTTGATGATCTCCTGTGAAACATTTTCGGCAGTCCGATAAATGGTTTTGACATCAATCCCTGACTTTTTCACGACCTCCTTCACTTTTCCGAAGGCTTCCTCTTCGAAATGCCGGGCATTCTTGATCGAAATTTCGGTGTTGGGGGTCAGGTGAAGTGCTGTTATCTTCAGGCCTTTCTTCCGGTTTCCGAACAGGCTGTGGATCATGGAGGTAAGCCGGCCGCCGGCTTCCGGGGGTCCGAAGGCAATGAGCACCCGGAGGGCACCAAACACCGCATTATCGGCCTCAGGCTTGCGGAAAAGATAATTGATCAGGCTCATGGAAGGACCGGTCATAAAGGTGGTAACCAAAGCCATCAGCACAAGAATGGTGAATATCTCCGGGGATAAAATCCCGATATCGTAACCAATGTTGAGGGCTATCAGTTCAATCAATCCGCGTGTATTCATGAGCGCTCCGATCAGCAGGCTGTCTTTCCATGATTGTCCGGTATATCTGGCAGCAAGGGCGCTTCCGGCAAATTTTCCCGTAACGGCAACGGCTACGACGCGAGCGAACTGGATGACTATTACAC
>CALMDN010000308.1 GCA_937864935.1 uncultured Bacteroidales bacterium | reverse complement strand
GCATCATTTATGCTCCTGATCTTGTCATCAAAGAAATCCCGGATTATCAGATACTGAGAAAAATGATCACAATACCGCTTCAATCAATGCATGATATGCTATTCCGGCTCTGTTTTCATTCCTTTCTGGCTGAAAAGCAGACTTCAGGAGACTGAAAATGTACCTGGGTTTTTACTTTAAAAGGAAGATTATTTTTTTGTACCTTTGCGCCCGCATACGGCAGGGGTTTACCTGCATGATTCAGACCAGATTATCACTAATTTAAATCAGATAAAACCTAAGTAAAATGGGAAAAGAAAAAACCAGAAAATCGGTTTACACATTCGGCGATAAAAAAGCCGAAGGTGATGCCAGTATGAAAAACCTCCTGGGTGGCAAAGGTGCCAACCTGGCTGAGATGAACCTTATCGGAGTTCCGGTTCCTCCGGGATTCACCATCACCACTGAAGTGTGTACCGACTACAACAACCTGGGCCGCGAAAAAGTTGTTGCCATGATCCGTCCGGAAGTTGAAGCAGCAGTGAAGTATGTGGAAAAAATCATGGGCGCTAAATTCGGTGACAAAAAGAACCCACTTTTACTTTCTGTACGTTCAGGTGCCCGCGCTTCCATGCCTGGTATGATGGACACCGTGCTTAACCTCGGTCTGAACGACGAGGCTGTGGAAGGAATTGCCAAAAAATCAGGCAACGAGCGTTTTGCATGGGATTCATACCGCCGTTTTGTTCAGATGTTCGGCGATGTGGTTCTCGGAATGAAACCCGCTTCAAAAGAAGACATTGATCCTTTCGAAGAAATCATGGAACACATGAAAGAAGAGAAAGGCATCGAGCTGGATACCGAATTTACTGTTGACGACCTCAAGGAACTGGTAAAACGCTTCAAGAAAGCCGTTAAGAAAGTTACCGGCCACGATTTCCCGGTTGATCCGTGGGAACAGCTATGGGGCTCAGTGATGGCCGTATTTGACAGCTGGATGAACGAACGCGCCATTTATTACCGCAAGCTGAACAACATCCCCGCTGAATGGGGTACCGCTGTGAACGTTCAGGCCATGGTTTTCGGTAACATGGGTCTCAATTCAGGAACCGGTGTTGCCTTTACCCGTGATGCCGGAACCGGTGAAGACCTGTTTAACGGAGAATACCTGATCAATGCTCAGGGTGAAGATGTGGTTGCCGGTATCCGTACCCCGCAGCAGATCACCAAAGAGGGTTCAAAACGCTGGGCAAAACTGGCCAATGTTTCGGAAAAAGACAGGGCTGCCAAATACCCCTCACTCGAAGAAGCCATGCCGGCCATCTACAAGGAACTGCTCGAAACACAGCAGAAACTTGAGGACCACTACCGCGACATGCAGGACCTCGAGTTCACCATGCAGGACGGTAAACTCTGGATGCTCCAGACACGCAACGGCAAACGCACCGGTGCTGCCATGGTAAAAATCGCCATGGATATGCTCAAACAGGGGATCATCAGTGAGAAAGAAGCCATTCTGCGCTGCGAGCCCAACAAGCTCGACGAGTTGTTGCATCCGGTATTTGACCCAGCCGCTGTTAAGAAAGCCAAAGTGCTGGCCAAAGGCTTACCGGCATCACCCGGCGCAGCTTCAGGACAGATTGTATTCTTCGCCGACGAAGCCGAGAATTGGGCTGCAGAAGGTAAGAAGGTTGTACTTGTCCGCATCGAAACCTCACCTGAGGACCTCAAGGGTATGAATGTTGCCCAGGGAATCCTTACCGCCCGTGGCGGTATGACCTCTCATGCAGCAGTTGTTGCCCGCGGTATGGGTAAATGCTGCATCTCAGGCGCCGGCTCGCTTAAAATTGACTACAAAACCCGCACCCTGGTTATTGATGGTGTAAAACACAAGGAAGGTGACTGGATTTCACTCAACGGAACCACCGGTGAAGTGTATGACGGAAAAATCACCACCAAGGATCCCGAACTGAGTGGTGATTTCGGCAAACTGATGAAACTGGCCGACAAACATTCACGGATGCTTGTCCGCACCAATGCCGACACCCCGAACGATTCACGCGTAGCCCGTAACTTTGGCGCCAAAGGTATCGGTCTCTGCCGCACCGAGCATATGTTCTTCGAAGGCGACCGCATCAAAGCCATGCGTGAGATGATTCTCGCCAACGATGAAGCCGGACGCCGCAAAGGTCTTGAGAAACTGCTTCCGATTCAGCGTGCCGACTTCGAAGGTATTTTCGAAGCCATGCAGGATCTGCCCGTAACCGTTCGTCTGCTCGATCCTCCTTTACATGAATTTGTTCCTCACGAAGAAGCCAACCAGAAAGAAATGGCCAAAGAACTTGGTATTTCGGTTGAAGAGGTAAAACAGAAGGTTCACGACCTCGCCGAATTCAATCCTATGCTGGGTCATCGTGGCTGCCGTCTCGGAAACACCTATCCTGAAATCTCAGAAATGCAGGCCCGCGCCATTATTGAAGCAGCCCTCAACCTGAAGAAAAAAGGGATCAAGGCCATTCCTGAAATTATGATCCCTCTTACCGGAACACTGGAAGAGATGAAGATGCAGGAGAATATTGTACGCGATACCATCGCCAAAGTATTTGAAGAACGTAAGGATAAAATCGATTTCCTGGTTGGTACCATGATCGAGATTCCCCGCGCTGCCCTCATTGCCGATCGTATTGCCGAATCTGCTGAATTCTTCTCCTTCGGAACCAACGACCTCACCCAGATGACTTTTGGTTATTCAAGGGATGACGCCGGTAAATTCCTCCCGGTTTACCTTGAGAAAGGCATCCTGAAACACGATCCATTCCAGGTACTCGATCAGGACGGTGTTGGTCAGCTGGTAAGAATGGGTATCGAGCGCGGACGTATCACCCGCCCCAACCTGAAAGTCGGTATCTGCGGCGAACATGGCGGAGAGCCTTCATCGGTTGAATTCTGCCACACAGTGGGAATGAACTACGTAAGCTGTTCTCCTTACCGTGTGCCCATCGCCCGTCTGGCAGCTGCACAGGCAGCCATCAAGGAAGAAGCTGCTGCTGCAAAACTGAAGAAAGATGAACCCAAAGCCAAAAAGGCAAAAAAGGAAGAAGACAAAGGCAAAAAAACAGCCAAAAAGAAAAAATAATCCTTCTTTCTGATTAAAACTTCAAATGAGGCAGCCCCAAAAAGGCTGCCTTATTTGATTAATTATTTACCTTTGCAATCGTTTGAAATCAACCATAGGGCATTCACAATCATATTTAGATAATTACAAGCCAAAACCACCAAAAACAAAATCCTTTTCAAAATGACAAAACAATCAAACGGTGTTTTCAACGTGAACGGAAAGATCATTGACCTGAGCAGGTACGGAATTCACGGAGTTGAAGAAATTTATTACAACCCTTCATTCGAAGTTTTGTTTGAGCATGAAATGAATCCCTCCCTCGAAGGGTTCGAGCGCGGTATTCTGACCAATACAGGGGCTGTTTCGGTCGATACCGGGGTTTTTACCGGTCGTTCACCGAAAGATAAATACATTGTTCACGATGCCGTAAGTGAACATACCGTTTGGTGGTCAACCATTGGAAAAAACGACAACAAACCCATCAGTCCTGATATCTGGAACCACCTGAAATCACTCGTCGTTAAACAGCTGTCAAACAAAAAGCTCTATGTGGTTGATGCTTATGCCGGTGCCAACGCCGATTCAAGGCTCAAGGTAAGGTTCATCATGGAAGTTGCCTGGCAGGCTCACTTCGTAAAAAATATGTTTATCCGGCCTTCGGAAGAGGAACTGAAAGTTTTCGAGCCTGACTTTGTGCTGATCAACGGATCAAAAGCCATCAATCCTGACTGGAAAGAGCAGGGCCTGAACTCGGAAAACTTCGTGGCTTTCAACCTGACCGAGCGCATGCAGGTAATCGGAGGTTCATGGTATGGCGGAGAGATGAAGAAAGGCATCTTCTCGATGATGAACTACTACCTTCCGCTCAAAGGCATCGCTTCGATGCATTGCTCAGCCAACATGGGTAAAGAGGGCGATGTTGCCATCTTCTTTGGCTTGTCAGGCACCGGCAAAACCACCCTTTCTGCTGACCCGAAACGCGCCCTGATCGGCGACGACGAGCATGGGTGGGACGACGACGGGGTATTCAACTTCGAAGGCGGCTGCTATGCCAAATGCATCAACCTGAGCGAAGAAAACGAGCCGGATATCTTCCATGCCATCCGCAGGGATGCACTGCTCGAAAACCTGGTTGTCAGGCACGACGGTTCCATTGACTTTGCCGATGCATCGAAAACAGAAAATACCAGAGTTTCTTACCCGATCTTCCAC
>CALMDN010000307.1 GCA_937864935.1 uncultured Bacteroidales bacterium | reverse complement strand
ACCTCGGTGTGGCTGTTAAACTGTAATCTGAATATCATAATATTTAAGGCCGTCTCACAAGGGCGGCCTTTTTTGTTCTGACAGGTTGGTAACACTTAGTTTTATATTTTTGTTACTTCCAAGAAAACAAAATCACAGAATGAAAGTAGCCGGCAAGGATTATCTTACTGTTCGTTTCGATGAAGGGGTTGTTTACCTGATCGATCAGAACCAGCTTCCTTTTGCCTTTGCTATCCATAAGTGTTTCAGTTGTGAAGATACCTGTACCGCCATCCGCGACATGACGGTGAGGGGGGCAGGAGCGATTGGCGCTGCTGCCGGGTTTGCCATGGCTCAGGCCTTTATCGCTGACGATGATCCCGTAGCTGCTGCTGAAAGGATAAGGGCTACCCGGCCAACTGCCAGGGATCTTTTTTTTGCGGTAGACAGGGTTTTCAGCGCAGGGCAGATTTCTGTCAAGGCGGCAGTCGACGAAGCACAACATCTGGCCCTGGCCAACACTGAAGCTGCCAGGGATATAGGACGTTTTGGTGAACCTCTGATATCAGATGGTGCCAGGGTGCTTACCCATTGCAATGCCGGATGGCTGGGGTTCGTGGATTACGGCAGTGCGCTGTCACCGGTATACATGGCCCATCGCGGAGGCAAGCAGGTCTTTGTTTATGCTGATGAAACCCGTCCGCGCAGTCAGGGAGCCCGGCTCACCGCCTGGGAACTGGCCAACGAAGGCATAGAACATTCCATCGTGCCCGACAATGCCGGTGCTTATCTGATGTCGAAAGGCATGATTGATCTGGTTATCACCGGTGCCGACAGGATCGCTGCCAACGGTGATGCTGCCAATAAAATCGGAACCTTCGAAAAGGCTATCCTGGCAAGGCATTTCGGAGTCCCCTTTTATATTGCAGCCCCCCTTTCAACTTTTGATCTGGATTTAAAGGATGGGAAAGGCATCGTTATTGAGAAACGCAGCGCCGATGAAATAAACTATCAGACTGGTCCCGACAGAGCGGGCATTATCCACACCATCAGGGTGACCAATCCCGGTTCGGAGGCATTCAACCCGGCCTTTGATGTTACCCCGGCAGAGTTTATCACCGGAATCATTACTGAGAAAGGAATCATTAAGCCCGAAATCGGAAAGATAGCTTCACTGTTCCGATAAATTGAAATACGAATTTAGAGCGACAATTTACGATTGACGGTTTACGAAGTACGATTGACGCCCTGCGGCAAGCTCAGGGTAAAAATGACTCCCTTTGGCTATGCTTAGGGTAAAAATGAAACATTTACTTTTTACGATTTACGATTTGCAAACTGCCAACTGAATTTCGAATTACGACCCTTTGCCAACTTACTTTTTGAATAACGAAACCTTAATACTTTGAGCTTTACTTTTTACCTGTCTGCCTGTGGCAAACAGGCAGGCTTTATACTTTTTACTTTAAGCTTGTTTCATGGAAACCACCTGTTCCTGGCCGGGCAACGACCCGCTGATGAATGAATACCACGACAAAGAATGGGGTGTACCTGTTCACGATGACCGTAAACTCTTTGAATTTCTGGTTCTGGATGCCTTTCAGGCAGGGCTGAGCTGGAAAACCATCCTGCATCGCAGGGAAGGGTTCCGCAGGGCTTTCGACAATTTTGAGGCAGAGAAAATTGCGGTCTATACCGAAGATGATTATAACCGTCTGCTGAACGATGCCAGCATCATCCGCAACCGGGCCAAAATCAGGGGAACCATCCTGAATGCCCGGCTGTATCTGGAAGTTCAGAAGGAATTCGGGAGTTTTGACAAATACATCTGGCAGTTTACCGGAGGAAAAACCCTGGTGAACCATTGGGATGATCTGAAGCAGATTCCTGCAACCAGTCCCGAATCTGATGCCATGGCAAAAGACATGAAAAAGCGGGGGTTCACCTTCTGCGGAAGTACCATCTGTTATGCCTTTATGCAGGCGGCCGGAATGGTGGATGATCATCTGGAGGGATGCTTCAGGAAAGGGACTTAAATACAGTTGGACGGGGTGATGGGGAGGTGGAGAGATGGAAAGATGGGGAGATGGAAAGACGAGATCCTTCAATTTAACTCAACGCTCTGCGCCGATAGCCCTTTCCTATTTATTCCTTTATCTTTGCCACGTGAACCTTCAGGAGAATAGACCCTTAACGCACTGGCTTCCGGTTTCACGTGAAGAACTGGATAAACGTGGCTGGGATGAGGTAGATGTAATCATCGTTACCGGCGATGCCTATGTTGACCATCACTCTTTCGGCCATGCTGTTATGGGACGTATTGCCGAACGGGAAGGGTTCAGGGTGGCCATCCTTCCCCAGCCCAACTGGCGCGACGACCTCCGCGATTTCAGGAAACTGGGCAAACCCCGGCTTTTCTTCGGGGTTACCGCAGGGTGTATGGATTCCATGGTGAACCACTACACCGCCAACCGCCGCCTTCGGTCAGATGACGCCTATACCCCCGGCGGCGTTTCCGGTTTCAGGCCTGATTACGCCACCGTAGTCTATACCGGCATCCTGAAAAAAATGTATCCCGATGTACCGGTTATCCTTGGTGGCATTGAGGCTTCCATGCGACGGCTCACCCATTATGATTACTGGAGTGATTCACTCAAACCCGACATCCTTACCTGGAGTGGTGCCGATATGCTGGTGTTCGGAATGGGTGAAAAACCCCTGGTTCAATTGCTGCAACGCATGGCTTCGGGTGCAGCCGTTAACACGATTCATGATATTGAACAAACGGCGTTCAGAATTCCGGCAGGACAGAGCCTTGCTGAGCCGGAGACAACAACTACCCTGATGTTGCCATCCCATGAAGAGTGTATGGAAGATAAAAAGGCCTTTGCACGTCATTTCCGCATTTTTGAAGAGCAATCAAACCGCTGGCAGGGAGCCAGACTTATTGAACCGGTGGGTGACCATCAGGTGGTGGTTAACCCACCCAATGCCCCCTTGAGCGAAAGTGAGGCTGATGCAGCTTTCGATCTTCCCTACACCCGTTATCCGCACCCCCGCTACAACAAGCGGGGCCAGATTCCTGCTTTCGAAATGATCAGGCATTCGGTGAATCTTCACCGGGGTTGTTTCGGAGGCTGTGCTTTTTGTGCCATTTCGGCCCATCAGGGTAAGTTCGTCGTCAGCAGATCGGAAGCTTCCATCATGAACGAAGTCAGTGCCATCGCCGGTGATCCGGGATTCAAAGGGCACATTTCCGACATGGGAGGTCCATCGGCCAACATGTACCGCATGAAGGGCATAGATACTGAAAAGTGTAAAAAGTGCAGCAGGGCATCCTGCATTTTTCCGACCATCTGCCGCAACCTGAACACCGACCACCACCCACTGACGGCCTTGTACAGAAAGGCTTTGCTTGTAAAAGGAGTAAAGCGGATTACCATAGGCAGCGGAATCCGTTATGATCTGCTGACAGGCAGAACAGCGGCTGAAGACAAATTGTGGGGCCTCAATGAATATCTTCAGCAGGTGATCAGGCACCATGTTTCCGGCAGGCTGAAAGTTGCCCCGGAACACAGTTCACAGCATGTGCTTCAGATTATGCGCAAGCCACATTACAGGACTTTCACCGAATTTCAGAAGCGGTTCGACGAGATCAACCGGGCGAACGATATGCGACAGCAACTGATTCCCTATTTTATTTCGAGTCATCCGGGCAGCCGGCTTGAGGATATGGCTGAACTGGCCTGTGAAACCATGCAGCAGGGGTTCAGGCTGGAACAGGTTCAGGATTTCACCCCAACACCCATGACTCTGGCTACAGCCATGTACTATACCGGATTCGACCCATATACGCTGAAACCGGTATATGTGGCGCGCACCCGCGAAGACAAAACCAGTCAGCAGAAATTCTTTTTCTGGTACAAACCCGAGAACAGACCATGGCTGTCAGCGACACTCAAAAAGATGGGCAGGCCCGATCTGATGGCCAGACTCAGACTTTCCGGAAAAAAATCATAGTTATTGTTGCGGTACAATCAATACCGGGCAGGGACTGTTGCGCAGCACCCCCTTGCTGACACTGCCGATAAACGTCCGGTAAAGAAAGCCATGACTCTGTGAACCCACCACGATCAGATCGGCTCCGAATTTTTCTGCCTCATCGAGTATGGAGTTGACTACGGGGCCCTGAATGAGTGACGAACGGGCATCGATCCCCCTTTCATGCAGGTAGTTGACCATGGCCTTCAGGTCATGATCTTCCTGTATCATTTCGTCAGGATTGATTCCGGAGGTGAGTGGCGTATCGGTTGCATCTCCGAAAGGGACAGCCCCCTGGGTGGCAATATGGAGAATATATACTTCACTTTTGAATGCCTTGGCCACCTCCGCAGCTTTTTCAATCACATCGGTGGAAAGGTCTGAAAAATCAACAGGTACAAGTATCTTTTTCATTTTTATGGTGTTACCGTGAATATAAACTAAGTCATATTTACAAAGATACAATTTATGTTGGCTGAAATCAAGTGAAAAGCGCAGTTCAGAATTACAGTCTGCAATCAGTTGAGGATGAGTTTCTGATTGTGGCTTCTGCCAGTGTCTGACAGCCTGAGCATATAAACTCCTTTGGGCAGGGTGCTGAGATCGAGGTTAAAGTTGGTTATGTTACCAGGTAAACTTTTGCTGTACACCCGCTGACCCGACAAAGCATGGATAACCAGGCTGATCTTTTCATTGCCTGCCCATGTGGTAATATTTACGATGCCGGTTGAAGGGACTGGATGCACTGCCACGGCCGCATCTGCATATTCTTCCAGCCCGACTGTTTTGCAGGTGATGGGATGAATGGTCATGCTGGTCTGCATGTTTGCCCCCCACGACACTTCGTCGTTAAACGGATACCAGTTGTTGTTGTCCCACTGTTCCCAGGCTGTACCTGTATAAGTGCTTGCATGTTCACGGCACCACAATGCGAGGGTGTCACCAATGGTGGTCGGGAGCAGTACCCCAACGTAAAATGGTCCGGGAATATTCACCGGCTGATCGAACAGCACCACTGTCGGCCTTTCGTTTTCAACATCCGAAACGATGGAAGAGATGGCTTTGGTAGCCGATGCAATCATGGTTCCCGGCTTGCCGTTTGACCCGTCACCCGCCCATACCGCGAAGGTTACCGGGAGATTGCTCACATTTTTCGCCACCACAAATTCGGCAACAATGCCCGAAATACCTGCTCCGGATTCATAGGTCGCAAAGTATTCTGCTTTTGCCTTGTCCTTATAGCTGTTATTGCCGGTAATATAACCGGATTCGGGTGATGAGAGGTAATAATAGATAATCTCTCCGTTGAGGGGGTAACGCAGGGTGTCACATTCCAGATCCCTGACTTCATCCTGAAAGGAATTCAGGGCTTCAGGTTTTACAACTTTCGCAGCCACACCGGCTGCTTTTCTGTCTGTTTGTGCAAGGGTTATGCCTGCGGTCAGCAGCAAAACCGAAAGGGTTGAAATCAGCTTTCTCATCAGCTTGTTTTTGATTTATTGGATTGTCCCGACAATAATCATCCGGTAGTGTTTTCTTAAATAAAATATATTATTTTTGGCTCTGAGCACCAAAGGGATATCTGCACCAGTTATTCATCCCTAAAACCAATTAATTTATGAGCGAAACAACATTGATGGGTCAGAAAATGATCAGGGCAGGTCATTTATCTGAAGGTAATTTAATCGCAAGAATCGTGCCTGTAAGCAGGCTTTTGTTTTTGCTGGTGACGATTTTCAGTTTTCTTCAGCCATTTTACGCTGAAGCTCAGAAAAAACAAGGGGGGGCTGAAAAGGATACCCTGCAATCGGGTAAATTTAATGGTCTCAAATTCAGATCGATAGGTCCGGCTTACTGTTCCGGCCGTATTGCTGATTTTGCTGTAAATCCGAAGAATCATGCCGAATATTTTGTTGCTGTTGCATCGGGACACATATGGAAAACAGTGAATGCAGGAACCACCTGGGAACCGGTTTTCGATAACTACGGATCCTATTCCATCGGTTGTCTGGCCATGGACCCTGAGAATCCGAATGTTGTGTGGGCTGGTACCGGTGAGAACAATCACCAGCGGGCTCTGGGTTATGGCGACGGCGTATATAAAACCACCGATGGGGGCAAATCCTGGAAGAATCTGGGGCTGAAGGAGTCGCGTCAGATAGGAATGATCGCGGTTGACCCCCGCAATACCAACGTGGTTTATGTGGCAGCCGAGGGCTCGGTTTGGGGTCCCGGGGGCGAACGCGGATTGTACAAAACCACCGATGGTGGTAAAACCTGGAACAAAGTGCTGAATATCAGCGAACATACCGGAGTAAACAATGTAATTATGGATCCCCGGAACCCGGATGTGCTTTATGCTACAACGGAGCAACGCCGCCGGCATGTATTTACCAAGATCGGAGGCGGACCTGAATCAGGAATATGGAAATCTACCGACGCCGGACTTACCTGGGAGAAACTCTCATCGGGACTTCCCGGAGGCGATGTCGGAGGCATCGGAATTGCCATTTCACCGGTGAACCCCGACTACGTGTATGCCATCATAGAAGCAGCCGGTGAATCCGGTGGTTTTTTCAGGACAACCGACCGGGGGGCTTCCTGGACGAAGATGAGCGGTCATACCGCTCAGGGTCAGTATTACAATGAAATATACTGCGATCCGAAAGATGTTGACAAGGTTTATTCGGTTGAAACATTCTCCCAGTTTACCGAAGATGGGGGCAAGACATGGAAGGCCGTCAGTACAAAATACCGTCATGTGGATGATCATGCCATGTGGATAGATCCCTCGGATACCAGGCATTACCTGATCGGAGGCGATGGAGGCATTTATGAAACCTGGGATGGCGGACAGGATTTCCACTTTAAGAACAACCTGCCTGTTACCCAGTTTTACCGTGTGAATGTCGATAATAGCCGGCCGTTTTATTACGTTTACGGGGGAACCCAGGACAACAACAGCATGGGAGGTCCTTCGCGCAACACCAGTGATTATGGTGTGGTTAACGACGAATGGTTTGTTACCAACGGCGGCGATGGTTTCTGGACGGCTGTGGATCCGACCGATCCGAACATTGTATATGCCGAAGCCCAGTATGGAAATATGGTCCGCTACGACCGCAAAAGCGGAGAGGCCATGGATATCCGCCCTGCGCCACGCAAAGGGGAGGAGACTGATAAATGGTACTGGAATACACCGCTGTT
>CALMDN010000306.1 GCA_937864935.1 uncultured Bacteroidales bacterium | reverse complement strand
TCTTGCACCAATGGAATCTGCGAAAGCAGCCACACCGTCAGCAGGTTCCAACCGAGTACAAAAACGGCAATTACTCCGTGATTTGTTTCAATGGCTTTGACAGGGCAATAACTCATACAGTGCATACAACTCTCACAACTGAGTGTCCAGAAAGGTCGGTTGTCAACCAGTTTAATCGCCTTCACAGGGCAGCCATCGAGGCATTTGCCACACAGGTTGCAATCGGCCGAAGCCACAAAAGTCTTGGCCAGAAAGAAACGCCCGATGAAATAATATCCGGCAGCGACGGGCAGCAGCAACAGATCGTACACCTCGAGCAGGCATCTGAAGAAGGGTTTCCCATCGTAAATCCTGGCTGCAAAGCGTTTGACCCTGTCAACATTCCGCTGATGCAGGTACAACACCGTGGGCTGGTTGAGCCCCGGATGCAGTGAAATCCAGTTGGAGGGCATATCCACGGCCTTCAGGGCCTGTATCCGGTAACCCTTGAACATCAGGATGAGGGCTGCAAGATAAAAGGCAATGCCGGTGACCCCGGGGGTGATGAATTTCCCGATCAGCATGCCTGCCCGGGTGTTCATGAGCACCACCCGGTTGTGCCCGCGGGGAAACCTGAGCAGGAACTTCAGCATCAGGGGCGGGTAGTTAAATCCGTGGATCGGCGAGGTGAAGACAAGCAGTTCTCCACTTTCCGGCTTCTGAGGAGGAGCTGAAGGCCGCGATCCGATGTTGGTGATTTCGCAGGGCAGTTGCCGTTCCCCGGCAACCTCTTTCATCCAGCCGGCGACCTTTGCCGAATTGCCGGTACCGGAGAAGCAGTAGATGCTGACTTTATCGGTTTTTTTCATGCTTTATTTCCTTTTCTGGTCTTAAATCCCGCTTATAACCTACAATCAACAACTACCGGATACACTTTTCAGGTGTTGCTTTTTGCCATCTATCCCCTGGAATTCATGCCTGCAAATTTACATCAGGTTGCGAACGAATAAAAAAAACAGGATGGTGAATGGCGGAATCAGGGGCCTGCATCCGATAAATCAGCCTTTGATCCGGAAAAACAATCCATGCACAAAATATCCGTCAATCCTGTAACGGCTATTCAAAGTTCTTCATAACTTTCCACAATAATACAAAAGGTTCGTGCTATTAACCAAGTTCCGGATAATCAATCAAAATCCTTTATCATGTTCAGCAACGAAATCCGCCTGCCCCTTGAAAAAAACCTGGGCGACGACCTCTACCGCACCCTCGAAGGGGACATCCTCACTGAAATCCTCGCTGAGGGAAAAATTGAAGAAAGCAGCAACTACTACCAGCTGATCCTTCAGGGACACAGCTTCAAGGCCATGCCCAGGCTCTCGCCCGGAGTTTCGGCCATCTTTGAAGAGGTGCTCGGCAGGCTGGAGTTTAAAGAGCCCATCGAATTCTACATCAACAATTCTCCCGAGCTGAATGCCTTTGCCATCGCTTCCACCGAAGAAGGGCAACCCCACATCGTTAACCTGAACTCCGGTCTGCTGCAGATGCTCAGTGACCAGGAGCTCCGCTTCGTGGTGGGCCACGAAATCGGGCACATCATCAGCCGTAACGCCAACATCAGCAAACTGATCAACTTTGTTTACCCCAACCCTGCCCGCATTCCGGTGCTGCTGCAGCACAAAATAAACCTCTGGCAGAAACTGGCAGAGCTTACTGCCGACCGCTACGGTTTTATCGCCAATCCCGATATGGCCAGCTGCATTTCGGGCTTCTTCAAAATTTCGAGCGGGCTGAATGCCGACCGCATCGGTTTCGACTTCAATGCCTACCTTGAGGAAAACGAACACATCCTGGCCCGTTTCCGGGAAACCGGTGCCGGCAGCACCCTCAGCCACCCCATCAACCCCATCCGCATCAAAGCCATTCAGCTGTTTGCCGCCTCAGGATTGTACAAAAGCCTGAAGGAAAACCACCAGCCCGTGGCCGACCCGGCCCTCGACGAAGCCATCAACGACCTGACCATGACCCTGATGGTGCTCAGCAGCTCCCCCCTCGATCAGTACCGCAAGCAGTTTATTGCCACGGCCGGAATCATCATGGCCAACATCGATGAGCAGATGACCGAAGAGGAGTACAAGCTGATCCTCAACTCCCTGGCCTCCTTCACCATCTTTCCGTCAGAATACCTCGACACCATCCTGAAAGCCGGCGAAGTGGGCAAGCAGCTGATGGAAGCCATCTCCAAAATACTGGAGATCAACCCGGCCGACCGCTATGTGATGTTCGACATGATGGTAAGCATGGTGCACACCGACCGCCGTATCAGCAAACCCGAAATTGCTTTTCTGTTCGACATCGGCACCCGCATGTTCGGTATGAACCGAAGGGAAGTGGCCCAACTGATCGCCGGAAACCTGCAACAGGGCTGGAATCCGGAACTTTACACCCAGGGCTGAGACCAGGCACCAGCATTTCCGTATGCATCCTTGGTTTCCCTAAGAAAAGTCACGACACCATAAAGATGCGAAGGAACCTCAGTAGCAAAAGCAAAATTCTCAGGCAGAAAGCTACGCCCTGAAAGGGCAGCTTTGCACAGCCCGGGGCGCTGCCCCGGGCACCCGGAATGAAAGGACAATTTCGCCCTGAAGGGGCAGGTTAATCCATGCGCCTTGCACCATGCCAAATGCCTCAGGTTAACCCTGGCAAC
>CALMDN010000305.1 GCA_937864935.1 uncultured Bacteroidales bacterium | reverse complement strand
CGCTGCTTTAGTTCTTTCCTGCTCAGACAACAGCAGCCGGAAAGGAAAAATCAGTAACATCACCCGAAGCGGGATCAGTTTTAAAGATATCATGCGAAAAGCGGATGCATATTTTGATGCTTCGGAATACGACAGTGCATACCGGTATTATGCCATCGCCGAGAAAATGCTGGATTCTGATAAAGCTCCGGCAGAGTATTTCAAACTTATTTTAAAGGAAATTGACGTACTCAGGCTTAAAGGTAAGACGACTGAAGCTTCTGAAAAACTGGCTTCGGCACAATCGTTTCTTGAGAAATCATTGGGAGGAGAGCACGCATTCAGGGCTGACCTGATGCACAGAACCGGCCTTATCCTGATGGACAAAGGAAGTTTTGACACCGCAGGTATATATTTTAAAAAGAGCATAGAAATCCGAAGCAATAGTTCCGGAAAAAACGACACCCTTCTGGCACCCAGCTACAACGGACTTGGAACCATTTATTTTTATGGCAATGATTATGACTCGGCCCTGATCAATTACACCAAGGCATATGAGCTTGCGCTTAAAAGGAAGATACCTGAAGACGCCGATCTTGCACGTTACCTTCAGAACATCGGGATTATCAATGCCCAGAAAGGGGCCTATACTGAAGCTGAAAAAGCCATGACAGCCTCCCTCGGGATTATTGAAAAAACCTCGGCACCAGATGACCCTGACCTTGCCAACCGTTACCTGAACATGGGCCGGTTTATGACCCTTGAATACAACATCACCGAAGCTCTTTCATTTTTTCAGAAAGCGGAAAAAATACTGATTAAAAAAGTCGGGGCAAACCATCCCGATCTGGGTAGTCTATACCAGAACATGGGGCAGGCCTATATCCACATGGCCGATTATGAGAAGGCACTGACCTTTTTCAACAAAGCACTGGCCATTGCCGCCATTAACCTTGAACCCGGGCATCCGAACATTCTGGCAATCAACATGAATATCGGATATGTTTACGAGAAAAAAGGCGAATTTGACAATGCCCTCAAATACTATGAGCAGAGCGTACCCAATGACCCGAACAGCCAGGCCGTGATAAAGACCTGGTCCAACATGGCCAGCCTGTACAACTCGATGAACAATACAGCCCTGGCTGATACCTATTATAATAAGGCCATTAAACTTGCCCAGACGATTCTTGGGGACAATCACCCCGAAACCGGGCTGCTGCTCACCCGCTACGGCTATTTTCTTATTTCCCGGAACCAGGCTGACAGGAGTCTGGCCATGTTCAGCAAGGCGCTTGACATCAGCCGTAAAAATTACGGAGAGAAAAGCAGGGAAGTTTCCAACAACCTGACGCACATCGGAAATTACTACCTGATTAAAAATGATCTGAAAAACGCGCTCTCCAGCTATCAGCAGGCCATTATTGCCATCGTTAAAGATTTTAACAGCACAAAAACCGATCTCAATCCGGCTGTTCAGTTGACTGAACCTGACCGGTATCTGGTAAATGCCCTCAACGGCAAAGCGGAAGCCCTCAGTATTGCAGGAGGTGAACAGAACCTCAGAAACAGTCTGGAAACTTATAAGCTGTCAATCAAGGTGGTTGAAAAACTGAGGTCAACCTACCAGAACGAGGAAAGTAAACTTCTGCTCTCTGAGGATGAACGTAAAACCTTTCTCAATACCGTGAAGGTATCTTCTGACATCTACCGGCTTACCGCCGATAAACAATACCTGGAAGAAGCCTTCAAATATTCCGACAAAGGAAAGTCGGCTGTACTGTTTGCCTCCTTACAGGATGTTGAAGCCAGACAATTCGGAAAGATCCCTGTAAAAGTGCAGAATCTTGAAAAACGACTGAGGGTTGAGCTAGGATCATACAACCGTTATATCTATGAAGAGCGCCAGAAATCGCAACCCGCTGAAAGTAAAATCAGGTTCTGGGAATCAAAGGTATTCGAACTCGATGTAAGGTACGACAGCCTGATCAAAGTCCTTGAAAAAGAGTATCCCGATTATTATGCACTGAAATACAAGGAACCGGATGTCGCGGTCGAAAGCATTAAAAAGCAGCTTGAACCGGGCAGGGCTGTAGTTGAATACACACTCACCGATTCGGTTGTCTATATATTTGTGATCAACAAACAAAACTTCGACCTGATCACCCAAAGGATAGACTCTTCTTTTTTCAGGGACATTGAGGCATTGCGTAATGCCACCGGTTCAGGTGATCTGATGAGCATCCGCCTTGAAGACTACAAGCAATACACCACAGCTGCCTATAACCTGTACCTGAATCTGATAGCGCCTGTAGAAAAGCTTGTTGACGAGAAAAAACTGATCATCATTCCTGATTCTGAGATCGGATACATCTCGTTCGATATGCTGCTCAACCAGAAACCGGATCAGGCAGTGATGGATTTCCGCAACCTCGCCTTTCTGATCAGGGACTACGTGATCAGCTACAGCGCTTCAGCCATGCTGCAGTTTTCCGGCATCAACCCTTCTGCCGGTAAAGCCAGCCGTAACCTGCTGGCGATGGCCCCTTCCTATGACAACCTGACCAACCTGAAGGAAGACGGATTCACGGATGAAACCGGCAAAAAAGTCTTTTTGCTTCCGATTCCGGGCGTGGAGGATGAAATCAACGGCATCAGAAAAGCTCTCACAGGCAATACCATTTCAGGTGAAAAAGCTACCGAAAAGAAGTTTAAGGAAATAGCCGGGAAATACAACATCCTGCACCTGGCCATGCACACCCTGATGAACAATGAAAAACCCACCCTTTCGAAGCTGGTGTTCTATCAGGACAAGGATTCTATTGAGGACGGCATGCTCAACACTTATGAATTGTTCGGCATGAACCTCAACGCCGGGCTTGCGGTGCTGAGTGCCTGCAATACCGGTACCGGCCGGCTGATGAAAGGGGAAGGCGTAATGAACCTGGCTAGGGGATTTATTTATGCCGGAGTGCCCGGGATCGTGATGACCCTTTGGTCGGTAGAAGATCAGTCAAGTGCTGAGATTGTTGAGAATTTCTACGGGTATCTCAGGGACGGGATGTCGAAAGACGAAGCCCTCCGGCAAGCCAAACTCGATCTTATCGGGCAGGGAGATCCCCTGCGCTCACACCCGTACTACTGGGCAGCCTATGTTACCATCGGGGATTACAGCCCGATGAAATTTGTTAAACCCCTTGGAGAGAAACTCCTCTTTTCCCTCATAGGCCTTCTTGCCTTATCGGGTCTCGCCATCACCCTGCTCAGACGGAAAAGTCAGACCTAGGGGCCCTTCCTTCGGAAAACAAACTCAGTTATCTTACCGGTTTTGCATAATTTTGCAGAAAAATACCAGCGTTGATATACCCCGACAATTACGAAGCCAAGACCGGTTTCGACAGAATACGCGCCATGCTTGAAAACCTGTGCTACAGCCCTTCTGCAAAGGAGCTGACCGGGAAGATGGCCTTTTCGGATGACCATGGCCGTATTTCAGGCTTGCTGGGGCAGGCTGCAGAGATGAAATATATCCTGCAGTTTATCGGCAATTTTCCATCTCAGGATTATTACGACCTGACAGATGAACTTGTGAGGCTGAAACTACCCGGCACTTTTGCCGAACCTGAAACACTTTCGGAACTGAAGTTGTCGCTGATCACGATTACCGATATTATACGGTTTCTTCAGAAGCTTGAACATCAGGATTACCCGTTTCTTAAGGCACTGACTCCCTCCGGTTATCCTGATCCGGAAATCATCAGGATGATTGATTCGATCATCGATGACAAGTCGGAGATCAGGGACCGTGCCAGCGACAAGCTGAGCGGGATCCGCAGCAACATACAAACCCGTATCAAAGGGGCAGACAGGCGGATCAATCAGATTCTGGGTACCGCCCGTAAGGAAGGTGTAGCTGCCGATGACGCTGAACTGACCATCCGCAACGGAAGGATGGTAATACCGGTAGCAGCTTCGAACAAACGGCGGCTGAGCGGCTACATTCACGATACCAGTTCCACCGGGCAGACCGTTTTTATTGAGCCTGCAGAGGTTTTTGAAATCAACAACGAAATACAAAACCTCCGCATTGAAGAAAAGCAGGAAATCATCAGCATTCTGATCACCTTTGCCAACAATCTGAGGCCCCACATTGAGGGATTGCTGGGTTTTTATTCATTTCTCGGAGAGATTGATTTCATCAGGGCAAAAGCATCGCTGGCCATCAAAATGGCGGCTGTTAAACCCAGGCTGAACAATGTTCCGCTGATCCGCTGGCAGAAATCAGTACATCCCATCCTGAAGGTGAACCTCACCCTGCAAGGGAAAGAGATGGTGCCCCTTGACCTGGAACTGAACAATGAACAAAGGATACTGATCATCAGCGGACCCAATGCCGGAGGGAAATCGGTATGCCTGAAAACCGCCGGATTGTTGCAGTATATGTTACAGTGCGGGCTGCTGATACCTGTCGGGGAGGATTCAGAAGCGGGGGTGTTCAGCAGGATATTCCTGGAGATCGGCGATGAGCAATCGCTCGACAATGACCTCAGCACCTATAGTTCGCATCTTATACATATCCGATACCTGCTTGAAAATGCCGGCAACGACAGTTTGTTTCTCATTGATGAATTCGGAGCCGGCACCGAGCCACAACTGGGCGGAGCCATGGCCGAAGCCAGTCTCGAGAAGCTCAGTGCCTCCGGCAGTTTCGGGATTGTAACCACCCATTATACCAACCTCAAGCTGATGGCAGGGAAACACGCTGGCATTGTGAACGGGGCCATGCTCTATGATACCAGGGCCATGACACCGCTTTTCAGGCTCAGCATAGGCAAACCGGGAAGTTCCTTTGCCTTTGAAATTGCCCGGAAAATCGGATTTCCCTCCGATGTTCTGGAGAGTGCAACCAGCAAGATAAGCAGTACCCAGCTCGATTTTGAGAAACAGCTGGCCCAGCTGGAGGTCGATAAAAAGGCCATTGAACAGAAAACCACCGACCTCAGGGTAGCCGATGAAACGCTGGCCAGCCTTGTAAGCCGGTACGAGTCGCTGCTGGGAAACCTTGAAAGCCGGAAAAATGAAATCCTCAAAGAGGCCAGAAACAAAGCCCGGCAGATCATCGACGGATCCAACAGGCTGGTTGAAAACACCATCCGCAGTATCAAGGAGCAGAATGCAGAGAAGGAAGCTACCCGCAAACTTCGTGAAGAACTGGCTGAAACCGGAAAAGAACTGCTGAAAGAGGCTGATGATGACCTTCCTTTGGAAACTGCCCCGCCAACTACCGTAATTGATCCCGAACCGGACACCAGACCGTCAGCCCCCCTGAAACAAGGGAGCTATGTTAAAATGCCCGGGCAGGATACCATCGGGAAAATTGAGGAAATCAAAGGAAAACAGGCGACCGTACTTTTCGGGAGCCTGAGAATAAAGACCAGAACTGAGGGACTCATTGCGGCGTCAAACGCAGAAATCAGAACCTGGGAAGCCAATCAGAAATTCAGTAAGCCTTCAGTCAGCGTTTTTCATCAGTTGAATGACAAAATGGCCGATTTCAGGATGTCGATTGACATCCGGGGTAAAAAAGCAGATGAGGCTCAGGAAATTATTGCAAGGTACATTGACCAGGCCATACTGCTGAGGGTCCACGAAGTGAGGATATTGCACGGAAAAGGTGATGGTATTCTCCGCAGTATCCTGCACAGCATTCTACGCGATGTACCCGAAGTTGCCCGTTATGAAGACGAAAGCCTTGAACGCGGCGGCCATGGGGTTACCCTGGTCTATTTCAGGTAAATACCATTTCCGGAATTCAAAACCACCTCAGGACTTTTAGTCAACTGATCATCAATACCTCTTTCCCTCTGCTTATAACTCAGGGGGCTTCAACCTGCCTTCCATCTGATTAGGATCAGGCTGACTGTCTCATTTAAGACCAAACATTGAATAAAAACTGGCAGGGTTGTTGATATTTCAGCGATCAAACTAAAATTGCTCAAACCATGACCGGTTCACAAACGGACAGTTCAATAAAAGATAAAATCAAAAATTACCTGTCATCCAGAAACACCCTCAAAAATCTGGCGGGTCTGGTAATTGGAGCGATCGGCGGTTATGTTTACTACAAAACTGTCGGATGCACCTCGGGTGGTTGCGCCATCACTTCAAACCCGTATATGAGTATCCTCTGGGGGGCAGCACTGGGCTATCTTTTTGCCGATATCTTCAAGCTGAAAGAGAAGAAAACTGCCGACAACCCTCCTGAAAATACGGATAAAAGTGCTGAATAAGCTCAGGATTTCTTTCTCACCAGGGTGTACGACATTGTAATCCATTCCCTGAGAAGTGCATCTGATACCGAACCATCAATTTCCACGGTGTTCCAGTGTTTTTTGTTCATGTGATACCCGGGTTTTACCGCAGGATACTGTTCACGCAGTTCCAGCGCAAGTTCCGGATCACATTTCACGTTAACCGACAGGGGTCCCACGAGATCGGTAAGGGCAAACATTTTGCCTTTGACTTTAAAAACCAGCGTGGTTTCATCAAACGGAAAATCTTCTGATGCTTCGGGCAATGAGAGACAAAACTCCCTCAGTTCTTCTATGTTCATGGGATGAGGATCAGTTCAGCCGCAAAGATAAACTGCGATTCACTCCGATGCTTCAAAATTTTCCTTCAGTTCGTGGCCTTTGTCAGAAAAAAATTCCCGAACCTGAAATACGGCAATATTCATCTTAATCCGGAAAAAAAAAGTTACATCAGGCGAAAACGTCTGCCAACATCCTATCGCTTTTTCAATCG
>CALMDN010000304.1 GCA_937864935.1 uncultured Bacteroidales bacterium | reverse complement strand
ACTATTTCTTCGGCTTCCCTGCGGGCATTCTGTGTGGTCTCTTCAGCCTGCCGGCGTGCATTTTCAAGAATTACAGCAGCTTCCTGACGGGCTTTCTCAATGCCTTCGTCATAAATCTTTCTGGTGAGCTCCTGGAGTTTGTTTTCCATGGGTTGGAGTTTTTCAAATTTTAGGGCAAATTTAATCTGTTTTTCGGAACGCTAAAATTAAATTTTGTATCCGGAAAAACATTCACTGGCCTAAACAATTGTTTCTATATGACTGTATATCATTATTTTACAATATTCTCACTGCTGTCGTATTGTAAACACCAAGCATGAAGCACTGTCTGAAACAGTTTGTTCGGTTGGGCTCAGCAGGTATAAGAAATCAATTCTTTAACTCACCGGAAACCAACAGATCAGGCTGTGTGGTATAACAAAGCGGGTCGTTAATTGTTAAGTCAGAAGCTAAAAAATCGTAGTTTTGCAAGCATGTTCATAACAAAAACTTCCCGTGCATTCTGCCATCACCAATACCCTGCAATTATGCTGAAAAAACTTTTTTACTTTATTATTCCGGTTGTGGTTCTTTACACTTCCTGCACTCCGCGAACCACACCCGGAAGTGACAACAAGGTTCTAACCGTGACCATACTTCCGCAGAAATACGTGGTTTCTCAGATTGCCGGAGACAAGTTTAGCATCAACGTGCTTATTCCGGAGGAGGGCAACCATGAGACCTTTGAACCTACAGCACAACAGATGGTTGAAGCCAGCAAATCGGCGGTTTATTTCAAGGTGGGACATCTCGGTGTTGAAGAGAGCTGGCTCGGCAAGCTTGCTGAATCCAACCCGGATATGAAGATATACAACACAGCAGAGGGGTTTGAATTGATTGAGGGAGTCCCGCATGTTCATGGTGACCATGTTCATGCCGGTGGCATCGATCCGCACACCTGGCTTTCGGTGTCCGGGGTCAGGGCACAGGCTGGTGTTGTTCTGAAGGCCCTGCAGGAGATTGATCCTGAGCATGCGGCCTATTTCCAGTCGAACTATTCGGGATTTATGGCTTCGCTCGACACCCTCGATTCCCGGATCAGCAAGCTGATTTCATTATCGGGAGTGACCTCCTTTATGATATACCATCCTTCTTTGGGTTATTTTGCCCGTGATTACCAGCTTGAACAGATCGCCATTGAGCAGGATGGCAAAGAACCCAGCCCGGCAGCAATGAAGGAACTGGCAGACCTGGCTGCAGAGAAAAAAATCAGTACGATTTTCATATCTTCGCAGTTCAGCAAACAGAGTGCCCTCACCATAGCAGATCAGATCAATGCAAAGGTTGTGGAGTTCAATCCTTCATCGGCTGACTGGAGCAACAACATGCTTCAGATAGCCCAAAAGCTTGCTGACAGCAACAGTGAGAAATAATCATTCAGATGGCCGGAATTTTTGAAATGCATGATGTGAGTGCCGGTTACGGCAGTGAAATGGTGTTGAGCAACATCCGTTTTGCTGTGGATGAATTGGATTTCATCGGGGTTATTGGTCCCAACGGGGGTGGAAAAACCACCCTGGTAAAGCTGATCCTTGGCCTCATCAGGCCCATGCAGGGTAATATTGTTTTTCAGAATCCCGGTGAGCGCAACCTGATCGGCTATCTGCCGCAGGTAAGCCAGACGGACAAAAGTTTTCCGATTACCGTGCTGGAAGTGGTTCTTTCGGGCCTTATGTCGCTCAAAAGAGGCTTCGGTGCGTATGGTCGGAACGACTTCCACAAAGCCCGTGAAGTACTGGCATTGATGGGCATCGCTCAACTTGAAAAGAAAAGTATCGGTGAACTGTCGGGCGGACAGATGCAGCGTGTTTACCTTGCGAGAGCAATCGTTGCCAGCCCACGCCTGCTGATCCTGGATGAGCCCAACACCTTTGTAGACAACCGGTTCGAACACGATCTCTACGAATTGCTCAGGGAGCTGAACAAAAAGATGGCCATTGTGATGGTATCACACGATGTGGGTACCATTACGAGCTATGTAAAAACCATCGCCTGTGTTAACCGCAACCTGCACTACCATAAATCCAACATCATCACCCAAAGCCAGTTAACGGCCTACAACTGCCCCATTCAGCTGATCACACATGGCGAGGTACCCCATACGGTGCTTGGCGAACACAACCATACACACCATCATGAGTGAAAACATCCTTAACCTGCTCAACTACACCTTCTTCACCAATGCGTTGCTGGCAGCGCTGCTGGCAAGCATCACCTGTGGCATTGCCGGCACTTATATAGTTTCACGAAGAATGGTATTCATCAGCGGTGGGATCACGCATGCTTCTTTCGGCGGAATCGGGATAGCCTGGTTTATGGGAATCAATCCTGTAGCCGGGGCAGCCATTTTCAGCATTCTGTCGGCCATAGGCATCGAATTTGTCTCGAGCCGGAGCAATGTAAGGGAGGACTCTGCCATCGGAATTCTCTGGTCGCTCGGCATGGCCCTTGGGATCATTTTTATCTTCATCACTCCCGGTTATGCCCCCAACCTGATGTCGTATCTCTTTGGCAGCATTCTGACAGTTGGAACCACGGACCTCTGGCTTATGACTGCCCTTGCTGTATTCCTGATCCTGTTTTTTACCGGATTTTATCACCTCATTCTCTTCATCGCCTTTGACGAAGCCTATGCCAGGGCCCACAAGGCTCCGGTTCAACTGTTCAAGTACCTGCTGATCAGTCTGGTAGCCCTTACCATCGTGCTCAACATCAGGGTGGTTGGCATTATACTGGTGATTTCATTCCTGACCATTCCCCAATCTACGGCCAACCTCTTCACCCACAACTTCAGAAACATCATCCTCCTGTCAATCCTCATTGGCATCGTTGGATCGGTGAGTGGTCTTCTGGTCTCTTATTACTGGAATATTCCTTCAGGGGCGACCATTATCTTCGCCTTTGTCATCCTTTTTGCCCTGGCAAAAGGATTTCAGGTTTTGATGGAAAAGGCTATGATCAGAAAACAGCTGAACCGTTGATTGCCTTGAAACTCCGCTGTTGTTTCCCGTAAATAAACTACCTGAGTTTTCATCATCATTCAGTTATACCCATGATCGGGGTTGACAGCTGTATATCTGAGAATCAATGTGAGATTTTACCTGTTCAGCAGCCGTCGCTTGTAGTCGACAAGTCCATAAACAGAGGAAGCGGCATTCTCGAAACCACCGTTTTCAGTTTTTCTGAAGGTAAAGCCTGTGCTCAGCCCCTGGTGTTCGATGTTGCTGAGACACCTGCTGAATCCCCTGCCATAGTGAAACAGGTTGTTTAAAAAGTAAAAACTGATGTCGTATCCGAGGAAAGCATACTTATCGAGTTCAGGTTCAGCCAGGAAGCGTTCATTAAATTTCCTCACAAAGTTTTTAACTGCCGGGGAAGAATAGTCAACAAACCAGGGATTAAATAAGTGGGTATTCAGGTTGAGCAGGTAATGGCTGTCGAGCTCCAGGCTTTCCCAGTCAGGCAGTCCGACCACTGTTATGTTATAGGTACTTCTTGCATCGTTGAGTTTCCTGAGCAGGGCCGGCAACAGGGCTTTGTCGGAAGTGAGCAACACCACCACATTCTGGCGGCCGGAAACCAGTTTATTCAACACACCGGCATCAGCTGACTGGCTGTAAACGGATTCCTTCACAGTGATACTTCCCTGATTATATCTGGAAAGTGATGTCTTGAAAGAAGCAGCCACCCCGGCATTCTCTTCAGCATTCCGGGTCATAATCAGCACATTGGCATCCGGAAAACCATTGGCGAGGTATCTGGCAAGTTCGTTGTACTGAACCCAGGGAGAAGGTTGTACCTTAAAAACATAAGGATTGTCGGCTATGATTTCAGCCCGCTGAGACAGGGGATTCACCAAAGGTATGGAGTGTGAAGCAGCAAAGGCTGAAACCAGTTCGAAGCTTTTGGCAAAAAAGGGTCCGATGATCAGGTCCATTTCTTTCATTTCCGGTTTAGCCAGCAGCCGGCGGGTTTTGGAGGTATGCTCTCCTGCATCGGCATCAAAAACATTTACTTTCACTTTCAGCCCCGTCCTGGACAGGGAGTCTATCGCCAGCAGGGCGCCTTCGTAAAACTGAATAAAATCGAGAGAACGGTAATCAGAAGGTACACGCAACGAGCCCGCATCACCCAGTCCGATGCTGTCGGCTTGCTCGAGCTGAAAGGGAATCAGCAGAGCTACCTGCCAGGTACGGTCGCCGGCGCTGCCAGGCATACAGGGATCCGGTGTTTTTGCAGGTTCATCCGTTTGTTCTGTTTCAGCAGCAGGTTTTTGTGGCTCATGCGGTGTTACTGGTTTATTTACCTTAACGGGTATGCGGATCACCTGACCCTTCTTCAGATCTCCGGTGAGGCCGGGGTTGGCTTCCATCAGTCCGGCAACCTCCACACCATGGCTGCGGGCAATTGCGTATAGTGTTTCCTTCTTCTGAACTGTATACTCTATATAATTGTCAGGTAAAGTATAATCGGTCCTTTGAGTCGGAGGTTCAGGCTTTTCCTTTGGTTGCCGGTCAGTTTCAATGCCCTGGCTTGCCTGCTGAACCACAACCGGGATGTTGAGCACCTGACCAGCCTGAATGTTTTCTGTTAGTCCGGGGTTGGCCTCATAGAGCGCATCCACTGTAACTTTATACTTTTTAGAGATGCTGTAAAGGGTTTCCTGGGCAGCAATGGTATGCTGCAGACCTCCCGGTTGCTGAACCTGCGTTTTTTCAGAGAGAACAATGCGTTCAGGTATATTGATCTTCATTCCGATCTTCAGGGTGTCTTTCCCAGGGTTGGCAGCCAGCAGTGCTTTTACCGATACCTGATAAAGACGTGATATGCCGTACCAGGTTTCTTTCGGTTCAATCACATGAACCTTGCCTGAAGGTGTTTCTGATAGTACCTGCGTAGGAATGTCCTGTCGGGTTCTGCCCTGGGTTTCCGGATCCGGCTCCTTTTCCAGTGATTTCCCGACTTCAATCTTCAGCACCTGATTTGCCTTGAGGCCCTGCGAGATTTCGGGGTTCTGCCGGATGATCTCACCGGGAGTGGTTTCATAAGCTGCGGCTATGTTACCAAGGGTTTCTCCCTGACCAACAAAATGGATGTAATACCTGACTCCCCGAAGTGTCTCGATGATTTCAGAACGTTTCACCTTTTGCTCCTGGGCATGAAGAAAGAGTACCGGAAGCAGACCAAGAACCAGAATCAACAAACGACGTTTCACAAAACCTGAGATTTAATTACGAAAATTTTATTCCCATTCAATGGTTGCAGGCGGTTTGGAGCTGATGTCATAGACAACCCGGTTAACACCTTTAACTTTATTGATGATGTCGTTGGAAACCTTTGCCAGGAATTCATGCGGCAGATGCGACCAGTCGGCGGTCATGCCATCGGTAGAGCCAACTGCTCTCAGGGCAACAACATATTCATAGGTACGCTCATCGCCCATTACACCCACCGACCTTACCGGAAGCAGGATGACGGCTGCCTGCCAGACTTCCTTATAGAGACCACTGTTTTTGAGTCCGTCAATGAAAATCGCATCTGCTTCCTGCAATATGCTGATTTTTTCGCGGGTGATGTTTCCCAGGATTCTGATTCCCAGTCCGGGGCCGGGAAAAGGATGACGGTTCAGGATGTCGGGATCCAGATTCAGGCTGGCACCAACCCTCCTCACTTCATCTTTAAAAAGACTTTTCAATGGTTCAACCACTTTCAGCTTCATGAAATCAGGCAATCCTCCCACATTGTGGTGCGATTTGATGGTGGCTGAAGGGCCGTTTACCGAAACCGATTCAATTACATCGGGATAGATGGTCCCCTGTGCAAGCCACTTCACATCGGTTATCAGGTGGGCTTCATGATCGAAGACTTCAATAAAGGCATTTCCGATGGCTTTACGCTTTTCTTCCGGATCACTTTTCCCATCCAGTGCCTGAAGAAAACGGTCAGCA
>CALMDN010000303.1 GCA_937864935.1 uncultured Bacteroidales bacterium | reverse complement strand
GTTACGGCAAAAAATCCGGTATAATCGGTCAGGCCGGTTTCAGCAGGGGCAACAAAGTCGGCCAGGCAGAGGTTGCGGATCCCGGATTCCTTCTCTTCCTGGTTTCTGAGAAAATGGAAGGTTTCTGTCGGGTTGCCGGTTGCCTCATCGAAAATGTGAATAGATTCATTTTCAGAGCGGGCCGGGAACAATCCGATGACCCCATCGGCCCTCACCAGTTTCTCATCGATGATGCGCTTCAGGATCACCTGTGCATCGTCAAACAGCTTGCGGGCTTCGGTGCCTTTGGCCGGATCGTCGAAAATGTCGGGATACCTGGCTCCGATCTTCCAGGCATAAAAGAAGTAGGTCCAGTCGATGTAGCGGCTGATCTCTTCCAGGGGCCAGTCGGTGAATCGGGTGATCCCGGTTTTTTTCGGAACCGGCGGGGTGTAGGTGCTCCAGTCGGGACGGAAGCGGTTGGCCCGGGCTGTCTCCAGCGGGATGTAGGCAACACCGGCACGGGTATTGAGGTGTTTCTGTCTCAGTCCCTCGTATCTTTCACCCAGGGAAGCTGTGAAGGCCGGTTTCTGATCGGCCGACAGCAGGGCGGCAACCACCGTGGTGGCCCTGCTGGCATCGCGCACGTGAACCACGGGGCTGGTGTAGTGTGGTGCAATTTTTACCGCCGTGTGCATTTCACTGGTGGTGGCACCTCCGATCAGCAAAGGCACCTTAAGGCCTGCCTTTTCAAGCTCTGCAGCTACATGGGCCATCTCTTCGAGCGAGGGTGTAATCAGTCCGCACAGCCCGATAATGTCAACCTTATGCAGTATGGCCTGTACCACGATGCGGGCAGCGGGAACCATTACCCCGAGGTCGGTCACTTCGTAATTGTTACAGCCCAGGACCACCCCCACGATATTTTTCCCGATGTCGTGCACATCTCCCTTTACGGTAGCCATCAGGATCCGGCCGGCTGAACGGCTCTCACCCTCAAGCTTTTCTGCCTCGAGGTAGGGGAGGAGCACCGCCACCGCCTTTTTCATGACGCGCGCACTCTTTACCACCTGGGGAAGAAACATCTTGCCTTCGCCAAACAGGTCGCCCACAATGTTCATCCCTTTCATCAGCGGGCCTTCGATCACATCCAGCGATTTAGGGTACAGGGGCCTGATCTCTTCAACATCTGATGCAATGTGGGCATCAATGCCGTGTACCAGGGCATGAGAAATCCTCTCCTCTGCCGGCAGCAACCT
The DNA here is from genome assembly GCA_937864935.1 of uncultured Bacteroidales bacterium. GTDB lineage: Bacteria > Bacteroidota > Bacteroidia > Bacteroidales > Lentimicrobiaceae > Lentimicrobium. The sequence goes on along the minus strand of CALMDN010000303.1, from coordinate 2,515 downwards.
CCAGGTCTCGGTTTTTTCTTCCCGGGCGCTTTCCTGCCCCATGGCGGCGGCATAAGCAGTCAAACGTTCTGTAGCATCGCTGCGCCGGTTGAAAATCACATCCTCTGTCATTTCGAGCTCAGCTGGGTCAATGTCGCTGTAAACCGGCAGGTTACCGGCATTCACAATACCCATGTCCATACCAGCCTTTACGGCATGATACAGGAAAACGGAGTGCATGGTTTCGCGCAGCTTCTCGTTTCCCCTGAAGGAGAAGGAGAGGTTGCTGATGCCCCCGCTCACCCGGGCATGGGGGAGGTTTTGTTTGATCCAGGAGATGGATTTCAGGAAATCAAGGGCATAGTTGTTGTGTTCTTCAATCCCCGTGGCAATGGTGAGAATGTTCGGGTCGAAAATAATGTCTTCCGGAGGGAAAGCCACCTTGTTCACCAGCAGGTGATAGGCACGGCTGCAGATTTCTTTGCGTCGTTCAAAACTGGCAGCCTGACCCTCTTCATCAAAAGCCATTACCACCACGGCGGCTCCGTAGCTTCTCACCAGGCGGGCATGGTGGAGGAAGGCCTCTTCGCCCTCCTTGAGGCTGATGGAGTTGACTATTGCTTTGCCCTGCAGACACTTAAGTCCGGCTTCAATAACACTCCATTTTGAGGAGTCGATCATCACCGGCACCCTGGCTATCTCGGGCTCAGCCATCACGAGATGGAGAAATCTGACCATCGACTTTTCGGCATCCAGCATGGCATCGTCCATGTTGACGTCGATCACCTGGGCTCCGTTTTCTACCTGCTGTCGGGCGATGCTCAGGGCTTCATCAAATTTTTCTTCCCGGATCAGGCGGGCAAACTTTTTCGATCCTGAAACATTGGTTCTTTCGCCGATGTTGATGAAATTGCTGCCGGGGAAAGTCTGCAAGGGTTCCAGTCCACTCAGGTTCAGTTTTCTGGGAATAACTGGTCTGGTGCGGGTTTCAACGCCTGCTGCCAGTCGGCTGAGTTCCCTGATGTGATCGGGAGTGGTGCCGCAGCAGCCACCGATGATGTTCACCGCCTTACTCCCCAGCATCGGCTTCATGTGTCCGGCCATGGTTGCAGGCGACTCATCGTATTCACCAAACTGGTTGGGCAGCCCGGCATTCGGATAGGCACTGACATAAAACGGGGACTTTTCAGAAAGTTCTTCTATAAACGGCCGTAGCTGTTCAGCGCCGAGGGAGCAGTTGAACCCGATACTCAGCAGGTCGATGTGGGAGACCGAGTGAAGAAAAGCCTCGAGGGTTTGCCCCGAAAGCGTCCGCCCGCTGAGGTCGGTAATGGTTCCGGAAACCATCACCGGCAGTCTCAGATTTTTTTCTTTAAGCACGTTGTTGATGGCAAACAGGGCCGCTTTGGCATTCAGGGTGTCGAAGATGGTTTCAACGAGCAGCAGGTCAACGCCCCCGTCGACCAGCCCCCTTGTTTGCTCAGCATAGGCTTCTACAAGGTCATCGAAATGAACTGCCCTGAAACCGGGGTCATTCACGTCGGGCGACATGGAAGCTGTTTTGTTGGTAGGCCCCAGGGCACCGGCCACAAAGCGCGGTTTCACCGGATCGGTCTGGGTAAATACCGAAGCTGCTTCCCGGGCAATTTCTGCTGCTGCCCTGTTTATCTCATATACCAGCCCTTCCATCTGATAATCAGCCATGGAAATACTGGTGCCATTGAACGTATTGGTTTCAATAATGTCGGCCCCGGCCTCAAGGTATGCGTGGTGAATCTCACGGATGATATCGGGACGTGTAAGGCAGAGCAGGTCGTTGTTGCCCTTCAGGTCAACTGGGTGTGAAGCAAAACGCTCACCCCGGTAATCCTCTTCTGTGAGTTTGTACCGCTGAATCATGGTACCCATGGCACCATCAAGCACCAGCACCCTTTTCTCGAGTTCGCGGTATATATCTTTCTCTTTCATTTACTCAGGTTTTAAGCCCGGAATTGTCAAACATGACAAACAAGGCAGATGATTAAACATACAAAACACAATGAGAAATGCCGGAATGTGCTACGCATTTGTGTTTCAATTATAAGCTTCCCCGAAGGGAACAGGTATTGGCACCGTTTCTGCCGGTTGGCAGATGGTTGCCAGAGGTTCACTGAGCCTGGTCTCTCCCCTCTTCTTTATAACTCAAACAATTTCCGGTAAGGAAAGGTGGTGTTTGAAGATGCAAAAATACAATTTAAAGGCAGTGTTTTAACATTTCAATTTTAGTTTTGTTTAAATGGCATCAAAAGCAATTCCCTGAAGTGACGGATTATCAGCCATTTTTAAATTTCATTACCTCCGGAAAATGACTTAACAGCAGACTTTTGATTAACTTTGTAAAATAGCATTTTCTGGATACTGAATACCGAAACTTTATTTATCTGCAAACCTGAAGATATGTTAACCTACAGAAACGCACTGAAAATTTCAGCTACCTTAATGATATTGGCCCTGTTCCGGCTGCTCAACCCGCAGACTGCCGATGCTCAGATAGTTG
>CALMDN010000302.1 GCA_937864935.1 uncultured Bacteroidales bacterium | reverse complement strand
CTAGCCGACGCATACGTCTACGGGCTTGCCCTGCTGGCTGTCGGCGGGGCCCTGGCATTCAAGAAAAGAGTCGCCCGGATTGCAGGTTTTTTCCAGCTTGTGCTGGCCCTCATCGGATTTGCAGAGGTCATCCGGCGGTTTGCCGGCATGGCATTGATGCCTGACTTCAGGACGATGATCCTCGTTTCGGCCCTGGCGCTCGTGGCCAACATCGCCTGCCTTTACCTGCTGCAAAAAAGCAGGAGCAGGGAGATCCACATGCGCGCCAGCATGATCTTCACCTCCAATGATGTCATCATCAATGCCGGAGTGATCCTGGCCGGGTTTCTCGTTCACTGGCTCGGCTCCGGGTACCCCGACCTGGTCATCGGGTCGGTCGTGTTTATCATTGTGGCCCGCGGTGCGTTCAGAATTCTCAAGCTGGCAGTATAATCATTTTGGCCTTTTCTCCGGTGGAATGGCGACCCTTTTAGAAAGTTCCGTATTTCAATTCATTAATAAGCTACTTTTGTAAAATACAAAAAATAAGATCCTTCGGGCTTCGCCCTCAGGACCAGCAACCAACAACCAATGACCAAACACCAAGCCGGCTTTGTCAATATCATCGGGAAGCCCAATGTCGGGAAATCGACGCTGATGAACGCCCTGACTGGCGAGAATATCTCCATCATCACCCCGAAAGCAGACAGGGTGAAACCGTTGAATTATTCCAGTCATTTGTTCGTGATGCTTAAAAGCGTTGCTGTCGTTCTGACGGCAACGCTTTTGAGTTGTAACAACGAGATGGAAGAGGTAAACCGTCTCAACCAGCAGGATACCACGCCAACGATGTTTGCCCGTGATGTTTCCATTTCAGAAAGTGAATCGGGTATTACCAAATATAAACTGACCGCCAGCCTGCTTAAACGATTTGAATCAGAAGGGAAAGGAGCCAACACAATCTTTCCGGAAGGCTTTAAAGTGGTCTTCTTCGATTCACTCAACCCCGATAAAATCAGAACACAGATAACCGCTGAGTATGGCATGGACAACGAAGGGAAACGGAGAATGGAGGCCCGGTCGAACGTTGTTGTGATCAATCAGCTGAAAGGGGAAAAACTCAATACCGAAGAATTAATCTGGGATAAAAATACACGCAAGGTTTATTCTGATAAATTTGTAACAATAACAACGCCCGACAAGATCATTTACGGTGAAGGGCTGGTTTCCGATGAGCGGTTTGAACGCTGGACAATTAAAAAGCCCAGGGGTGAAATGTATGTGAATGACAATCCGTAAGCTGAAGGATTTAACCCATTTCCATATCTTTGCACCAGGATTAAACAAATACATCCGTTGAGATATTCTGATTTTTAACAGTGATGCAGCTGATCGTTCCCATAGCGATTACCCTTTTGTTTTCCGCGCTTTTTTCGGGATTGGAGATTGCCTTCGTTTCGTCCAATAAATTGAAAATTGAGGTTGACAAAAGCAAAGATCAGCTTCAAGCCAGAATCCTATCACTTTTTTTGAGGAAGCAATCCCATTTTATTGCTGCAATGCTTCTGGGCAATAACATAGCTCTTGTTATTTACGGGATTTATTCTGTAAGGTTGTTGAATGAACCTCTTAAGCAGATTCTTCCCGATGGCCCCGGGTCGGAAGCTTTGTTGCTGATTATACAGACCATTCTTTCAACGCTGGTTATTCTGGTACTGGCAGAATTTTTGCCGAAAGTCCTTTTCAGGATAAACCCCAACAAAACCCTTACTTTCTTTTCAATTCCCGTATTTATAATCTACATTCTCATCTATCCGCTTGTGCTGTTGTTTATCGGATTGTCGGAATTGATTCTCAGGCTTGTCTTTCGTATACGTATAACCCGCCCGAACTATACCTTCAGCACCACTGATCTGGATTATTACCTGCTTGAATCTGCAGTCCTTCAACCCGATGAACGGGAAGAGATGCAGGAGATACAGATGTTTCAGAATGTCAGGGACCTGAATAACATTAAGCTGAGGGAATGTATGGTTCCCCGCAATGAAATTCTTGCAATCGACGCCTCCGAATCCATTGAAAATCTTCGCAATTTCTTTGTTGAAACCGGTCATTCAAAAATCCCGGTTTTTCAGCACTCCGTCGACAACATCATCGGTTATGCCCATTTGTACGATCTGTTCAGGAAACCAGCGTCGATCAGTGAAATAATCAAGCCGGTAATGATCGTCCCAGAAACCATGCCAGCCAACAAGTTGCTGAATCAGTTCATTGCAGAAAGAAAAAGCGTGGCGATTGTTGTTGATGAATTCGGGGGAACCGCAGGAATGCTGACCATTGAAGATGTTATTGAAGAGATTTTCGGGGAGATAAACGATGAATTTGATGTTGAAGAACAGGTAGATCAGAAAATCAGTGAGGATGAATACCTGTTTTCAGGCAGACTTGAAATTGATTTTCTCAACGAAAAGTACGCTTTGAATCTTCAGAAGACGGATGACTATGAAACTCTGGCCGGTTATATCATTCATCATCATCAGAGTATCCCGTCGGCCAATGATGAAATCGTGATTGAAGGCTTCCATTTTACCATACTCCAGGCCACCGATACACGGATTGAACAGGTTCTGCTCAGGCTGAATCCCTCCTGATTTGCTAAATTGTTGACTTAAAGGGTTTACGAATTCCGGTTATTTGCCGGATATAGGTGAAAATTGGCCTGAATTGGCCAATTTTATTTTTATACTATCAGTTTTATTGTAAATTTGCACCCTCTTATAAAAAATCTAATTAAAATGGCATTAATCGGAGATATTCGTAAACGTTCAGGGCTTCTTGTCATCATCATTGGTGTTGCTCTTGCTGCTTTTGTACTGGGTGACTTATTATCAAACCGCAGCCCCAGGGGTGGCAGAGGTGACAATGTTATCGCAGAAATAAACGGTGAAAAGATACTGGCAACCGACTTTAACCAGCGGGTGGAAGACAATATGGAAGCTCAGAAGCTGAATACAGGCAAGGAAAACCTCACTTCTGACGAGCAGTTTCAGATCAGGCAACAGACCTGGGATCAGGTACTGAATGAAACCCTGTTGCTGGAAGAGGTTTCCAGACTGGGACTCACCGTTACCACCGAAGAACTTGATGACCAGATCAGGGGTAAAAATCCTCACAGTTATATTGTTCAGAGTTTCCGTGATCCGCAGACCGGTCAATTTGACCCGGCAACCGTAGTTAATTTTCTTCAGAACCTTGATCAGGTTGACCCCCAGATGAAAGAGCGCTATCTGATGATTGAAAAAGCCATCAAGGAAGACAGGCTCAACACCAAATACCGCAACCTGATTGCCAAAGGTTTTTATGTCCCCAAGGCTTTTGCCAAACGCGACTATGAAGCCCGCAACACAAAGGTTAAGGCCCGCTATTATGGTGCGCCATACACCAGCATTGCCGACAGCCTTGTTACGCTGACCGATGCTGACTATGAGAAATTCTACAATGAAAACAAACACAAATATCAGCAGGAAGCTTCCCGCGATATTGAATATGTTACTTTCGACATTCTTCCTTCAAACGAAGACCGTGAAAAGATCAACCGTGAAGTTCAGGAGATCTACAAAGAATTTACCACTACCGAGAATGTGGTAACCTTTGTGAACACCACTTCCGATGAACGGTACGACAGCACCTGGATTAAGAGAGGCAAACTGCCTTACCAGATTGATTCCTTGATGTTCAATGCACCTGTCGGAACTGCCTTTGGTCCGTTTATTGAAAATGACATTTATCAGATGGCCCGGCTTGTTGATGTACAGACCCGTCCTGACTCTCTGAAAGCAAGTCATATACTGATTTCCTACAAGGGCACCAATGTGAATCCCGACACCAAACTTACCAAGGAACAGGCAAAAGCGAAGGCCGACAGTGTTTTGAAAGTTGTGAAAACCTCCGCTGCCAAATTCGATGAACTGGCATCCACCATCAACGATGATCAGACTGCTGCCAAATCGAAAGGTGATCTTAACTGGTTTGCCGATGGCGCCATGGTTCCTGAATTCAATTCAGCAGTACTCAATGGTAAAATCGGCGACATTACCCTGGTAGAAACCCAGTTTGGTTTCCATATCATTAAAATCACCGGTAAAACAGCTCCTTCAAAGAAGGTCAGGGTTGCAATGGTTAAAATTAAAAGTGAGCCCAGTTCCAAAACCATGCAGGATGTCTATACCCAAGCCAGTGAATTTGCCTCACAAGCCAAAAACATGGAAGGATTCAACAAGCTGATTGAAGAGAAAAAGCTTACCAAACGCAGTGCTGAACGTATCGGCATGGATCAGAATTCACTTCCCGGAATCCCTGAAGGCAGGCAGATCGTTATCTGGGCCTTTAACAAGGATACCGAAAAAGGCAGCATTTCACAGGTTTTCGACCTTGAAGGCCGTTACATGATTGCTACCCTCAAGGAAATCAGGGAAAAAGGTATCCCAAGCCTTGAGCAACTGAAAGAATTCATCGAACCACTGGTAAAGCGTGATAAGAAAGCCGAGAAGATCATTGCTGAAGTAAACAAGACCGTTAAATCACTGGCCGATCTCGATAAAGGTTACATCAACCTAGGCATGAAAGCCGACACCAGTGAAGTATCATTTGCCAATTCCAACCTTCCGGGTTACGGAAAGGAAGACGATGCCATTGGTATTCTGTTTACACTCAAAGCCGGACAGATGTCGAAACCTGTAAAAGGCAATCAGGCTGTTTTCCTCCTTGTTGCTGACCAGATCATACCGGCTCCTGCAAAAGACGACCTGACTCCTGAGAAGAGGATGCTCACCAATGCCTTCCGCACCCGCGCACAGCGCGAACCGGCTGAAGCCCTGAAACGCAATGCCGATATCGAAGACAACCGGCTGCTCTATTACTAAAGCAATATAAATGATAAAAAAGCCATCCTCGTCAGGGTGGCTTTTTTTTTATTTCCAGCTATCGGGAAACACGAAGTTTTCACTATTTTTATGTGAGAATCTGCCACCGATGATACGACAGCTGACAGAGAATGTAGTTTCCCTGTTTTTCCCCAGGTTCTGCCTTGCCTGCGGAAACCCGCTCTTCAAAAACGAAGAGGTGATCTGCTTTGCCTGTGTTCATGCCCTGCCTAGAACAGGTTTTCATCTGGAAACTGATAACCCGGTTGCCCGGCAATTCTGGGGAAAAATAAATTTTGCTTCCGCTGCTTCGTTTTACTATTTTTCGAAAGGGAGCAAGGTTCAGCACCTGGTTCACCAGCTTAAGTATAAGGGGTACAAGGAAATAGGTTCACACGTAGGGATGCTGTATGGAAAGGAACTGATGAATTCGCCACTGTTTAACAGTGTTTCAGCAGTGATACCGGTGCCATTGCACCCCAGGAAGCAGGCACGCAGGGGTTACAACCAGGCTGAATGGTTTGCCAGGGGTCTGTCCGGTGCAATGCACATTGACCTTGACACCAGCAGCCTGATCAGAGCTACTGCATCGGAAACCCAGACGAAAAAATCGAGGTTCAACCGTTGGGAGAATGTAAAAGAAATATTCAGGGTTACCGATATCGGCCGACAGGCCGGCAGACACGTCTTGCTGGTCGATGATGTGATTACCACCGGATCCACGCTTGAAGCCGCAGGACAGGAGCTGTTGAAGATTCCCGGAATCAGAATCAGCGTTGCTTCAATTGCCTGTGCCGTGAAATAGGCTTATACAATACTCAGCTTCAGCATGTTCGTTTTTCCGGGCTTACCCATCGGGATGCTCGAAACATAGATAAGATAGTTTCCTGTAGTAATGTATCCTCTGGCAACCAAGGTCTTACGCATCTCCATCATGGCAGAGTCGGTACTGGAAAATTGCTCAAAATAAATGCCTGTAACACCCCATACCAGGTTCAGGGCACGAAGGAGGTTACGGTTGTCGGAAAAAATAAAGATTCCGGCTTTGGTTCGGTGGCCCGCCAGGCGGAACGCAGAGTAACCAGTGTGGGTCATGGCAATGAGGGCACGGGCATTCACTTTTTGTGCCAGGTCGCAGGCTGCCATGATTACAGAATCGGAAATTCTCCGTTCGCCGGGACTTTCGACCGGCTCAACCACCGGTAGCTGAATGTCGCTGGCTTCCACATCACAGATGATTCTGTTCATGGTTTCAACCGTCTGAACAGGATAACTGCCAACCGATGTTTCGCCACTGAGCATCAGGGCATCGGCTCCATCAATCACCGAGTTGGCAACATCACTTACCTCTGCCCTGGTCGGACGCAGGTTAGAGATCATCCCTTCCATCATCTGTGTAGCCACGATAATGGGTTTTGAAGCCGCCAGACACAACCTCACCAGTCTCTTCTGAATAACAGGCACCTGTTCCTGGGGGATTTCAACACCCAGATCGCCCCTGGCGACCATCAAGGCATCGGCGGCTTCTATGATGGCCTCAGCGTTTTCAACGGCTTCGGGCTTTTCAATCTTCGCGATAATCCTTGGAGCATTGTTCCCGCAAAGCTCATGCAGCCTGTTCCTCAGATCGGTAATATCTGACGCTGACCTGACAAAGGAGAGGGCAACCCACTGAACGTTGAGGGTTGCGATGAAACGCAGGTCGTTAAGGTCCTTTTCTGAAAGCCCCGGCAGTCGCAACCTGGTTTTCGGAAGATTCACACCTTTGTGCGACAGCAGTATCCCTCCCTGGATTACCTTAGCCACCACTTCATCCTTTTCGTTCGAAGAAATGGCTTTCAGCAGCAGTTTGCCGTCATCCAGCAGGATATCATCGTCGGTCTTTACATCCAGGGCAAAATCCTTATAGTTCACACTGATGACGTTTCCAGTGCATTCTTCGTTTCTGTTGGTGATCACACAGGTTTCACCCGGCACAAGGGTAAGCCCGCTGCCAGCTGCGCCGGTACGGATTTTCGGACCTGACAGGTCGGCCAGAACAGCAACGTGATGCCCCAGAGTCTGATTGAGACGACTGATTCTCTCTGCTGTGACCGCATGGTCTCCGTGCACCCCATGCGAAAAATTCAGCCTGAAAACATTTACCCCGGCCAGCATCAGGTTTCGGAGCATCTCCTCGGACGATGAAGCCGGACCAACAGTGGCAACAATTTTCGTTTTCCTCATAATTCAGTTGATTTTAATACAAAAGTAGTGAATCGGATGTTGTGCATATGTTAATTGTGGCTAACCGGATCCAACAGGAAGAAAAAATATGGGTAGTCTGACCGACATGAACAAATCTGATTGAAAATCAACAGGTGAAGTTCATTTATTCACTACTTTTGCAGGCTCAAAATTCACGACCTTGTCAGAAATTGAATTTGCAGTTATCGGTGCTGTTATTGCCTTTGATGTTTTAACAACATCATGGTATGCAGCCGCATTGCACAAGAAGCTTGCAATGAAAATGCAGGCGTTTACCGCGCTGTTTCTGGCATCAGGACGGGCGATGCTGATGCTTGGAGGAATTCTGCTTGGAATGCTCATGCAGCACACCCTCGGCCAGTACAGTTTCCCTTCTGCCATGTCGTTGCTTGTTATTGTCGGAATTAAATCAGCTCTTGATTCTATCAACTATAACGTTGATGAGAAAGTGATATTGATTGACAACATCACCACAGCTTTGCTGCTGTCTGCGGCCGGTGGCATTGGAGCTTTCCTTACCGGGCTGGCCATAGGAACAGCCGGCGGGCCGTTGCTGTTACCAGTGTTTTCGGCATTTTTTGCAACATTGTTCCTTGTAATTGCCGGAGTAAAAGCCGGAGAACATTACGGTTTTAAACCTTCAATAAAATATGCCGGATTGTTGTCAGGCATTGTTGTTGTGTGTTTTGGCGTTATTCACCTTGTTTTACATATCATTTGATTTACTGATGAAAAGACTAATCGTTCTTGCCCTCTTCACCTTCACTGTTAGTGTAAAATCACAACCTCCTGCCGGCTACTATGATGCAGCCAATGGCCTCAGTGGCACTGCCCTTCAGGCAGCCCTGCACAACATCATCGACAACCACTATGTGCAAAGTTACAACTCGCTGCATGAGCATTTTGAATCGACCGACCGCAAACCCAACGGGACGGTATGGGATATGTATTCTGATGTACCGGGTGGAAATCCACCCTACGTTTTCAATTTTACATCAGGCGATCAGTGCGGCTCATACAACGGTGAAGGTGATTGTTACAACCGGGAACATTCATTCCCGAAAAGCTGGTTTGATGACATGAGTCCGATGTACTCCGATCTGTTTCATCTTTATCCCACCGATGGATATGTGAACGGACGCCGAAGCAACTATCCTTACGGAACCGTAGGTTCAGCTTCCTGGACTTCTGAGAATGGGTGTAAACTTGGAAACTGCAATTTCCCGGGTTACTCAGGAACTGTGTTTGAACCAATTGATGCCTACAAGGGCGATTTTGCCAGAACCTATTTCTACATGGCAACAAGGTATTACAACGAAGACAATGGATGGCCCGGCAGCGACATGGTAAACGGCTCACAGCCCAGGCCCTGGGCACTCGCATTACTCAAAGAATGGCATCTGAGCGATCCGGTAAGTCAGAAGGAAATTGACCGGAACAACGCAGTGTATGAGATTCAGAACAACCGGAACCCCTATATTGATCATCCTGAATTTATTGCCCAGATCTGGGGAGGAACAACTGCTGTAAACGAACTTGTTTACAATACAGACGTTACCGTTTACCCGAACCCGGCCAGCGATTACTGCATCATCAATCATCATAATTACTACAGAAACACCAGTCTTAGCCTGCGGTTCTATGATATTACCGGCAGGCAGTATGTTACGGATTTTACAGATGAAGCAGGGGCGTTGCGCATCAATACCTCAGCACTGAACAGTGGCTTCTACTTAATTGAGATCAGCGAATCCGGAAAATTGCCTTCATTTATCAGGCTGGTAAAATAACCTGGCATGGCTGTCATCAGACTCACCAAGGAATTTAAGTTCGAAATGGCCCACGCCCTGGCCGGCTATTCCGGGCCCTGCAGGCACATTCACGGCCATTCATACGAGTTGCATGTAACTGTTGCAGGCAGCCCGATAACGGATGCTGCTTCGCCTTTTTGCGGTATGGTCATGGACTTCAGGCAACTGAAGGAAATTGTCAGGCAACAGATCATTGGTGAATTTGATCACGCCCTGGTACTCAACAAGGCAACAGCACCGCTTCAGATAGCTGAGCTCGGAGAATTTGTGGGGAGACTGATCCTTACAGATTATCAGCCAACCAGCGAAAACCTGCTGGCCGATTTTGCGCTTCGACTGAAAAAGGAGCTGCCTGCCGGGGTAAAACTCCACAGCCTGATGCTGCGCGAAACGGTGACTTCGTTTGCCGAATGGCATGCAACCGACAATGAGTAAATTCCTGTGTTCCCTTTCTCTTTTTGCCTTTACCGGTTGAGCAGATCCACTCTGGATTGACCCTGAAACAGCTGAACAGTCAGGACCTCTGAATATTGAAATAAATACAATGACATCATATCATTTTGTTTATCAGACATTTGAAACTCTGACACACCCGGATAGCCGTTCTGATTCGTGAATAAAATGTAACTTTGTCCAGACTTTTACAGCAAAACATGCAGGAAATAGAAATCATGTCCCCCGCAGGTTCTTTCGACTCCCTGATGGCGGCCATTCAGGGAGGGGCTGGTTCAGTGTATTTCGGGGCCGGACAGCTGAATATGCGGGCACGGTCATCGAGCAATTTTTCGCCCGACGACATCCGGCAGATCACCGGCATCTGTCGTGAAAACGGCGTGAGGTCGTATCTTACCCTCAACACCATCATTTACGACGAGGAACTGCCCATCATGCGCGAAATGGTGGATCTGGCAAAGGAAAGCGGCGTTACAGCCATCATCGCTTCCGATTTATCGGTGCTGGAGTATGCACTTTCGAAGGGCGTTGAAATACATATTTCTACCCAGTGCAACATCACCAACATTGAAGCAGTAAGATTTTACTCAAGATATGCCGATGTGATGGTGCTGGCCCGTGAGCTGAACATCGATCAGATTGCCGCCATAACCAGGGCCATCAGCGAACAACAGATAACCGGGCCATCAGGGAAGCTGGTACAGATAGAGGTTTTTGTACACGGAGCCCTCTGTATGGCGGTGAGTGGCAAATGCTACATCAGTCTCGATAATTTCAACTCATCGGCCAACCGTGGAGCCTGCATGCAGCCCTGCCGGCGGGCGTATCAGGTGAAAGATGCCGACAACCAGATAGAGCTGGAGGTTGACAACAAGTACATTATGTCGCCCAAAGACCTGATGACGCTGCCGATTTTAGACCGTCTGCTGGATGCTGGGGTGACGGTACTGAAGATCGAAGGCCGGGGCCGCTCAGCAGAATATGTGAAAACCGTGACCCGGACCTATCACAAAGCCGTGGAAGCCTGGCAAAAGAAGCAATACACGAAAGATCATGTTGAAGACTGGACAGCGGAGGTTAACCGGGTTTACAACCGGGGGTTCTGGGGAGGTTACTACCTGGG
>CALMDN010000301.1 GCA_937864935.1 uncultured Bacteroidales bacterium | reverse complement strand
ATGTCAGTATGGTGATGTCACCCCCGGTGAGTGTCATGGCCTGTTTGCTTTTCACTTTTTTCCCGACTTCAATCTGCTCAATGCGCAGGGTATTTTCGCTGGTCAGCTGCTGATCCCTGATGTGGGTAATATTCTCAAAATACATCCTTCCATCAATAAAGGGAGTCGCTACATAGAAAATGGAATAGGGGTTTACATCTGAGATCAGCAATTCTCCGACACTATACCGGATGTCCATATCAGAAAAGCCATCCGGATCCACACTCAGCGTTCCGTGCATTTTCCCTGAGGTGTTCATTCGGGCATCGAGACTTATGGCAAGCCGTTCGTTGGCCGAATTCAGGTTCTCTGAATTCAGGTGCAGGGAATCAAGACGATAGAGAAATTTGTCTTCGAGGGTGTAATCCGTATACTCGATTGCCCCATTGGTAAGAACGAAACTATCTGCCTTGTAATTGCTTATTTTGTATTCCCTGGTGAAATAGGCTATGTAATCGGCCATCATCCTGAAGATGTTGGCGTAGTCTTCCACAGCTGCTTCACCTGTGAGGGTATCGGAGGTGGTTCCGGCAGTCATCACCCTGTCGAAATTGTATCCGTTGTCGTACATCGCGAACAAAACATAAGGACGGTCAATGGCTATTTTATTGAAATAATAAATGTCGCGTGCCGAATTGATCGTATCCACTTCTATGCGGATGGAACCGGCTGAGGCGAGCTTCTCGGCGGTGGTATCAACAATGGAAAATTCATCGAGGGTGAAAAATCCGCTTGCTGCGATATCGGCCGGCTTGTCAGCATTTCCCGACAGTTTAAGGTGGGTGCTGAACAGGCCGTTGAGCGACTGAACATAGAGGTAGTCGCGCAGGTATGGATACAGCAGGGTGATATCCAGCTTATCAAGCTGCAAATTCAGCGTGTAGTCAGCGGATTCAAGATTGTAGGCGAATCCGGCATTCGCCGTACCACCGGATTTCAGCCCGAGGCTTGATTCAAGGGCAATCAACGGGTCGTCCCATGCGATCCGTTTGCACAGTAGATTAATTTTTTCGGTATTGACACTGATTCCGGGAGGACTGGCCGTATAATTCACTTCCCCGTCTTCGATGCGCATGTTCTCGAGCAGGTATTTCACCGGTGCAGCGTCGGGGACTTCAGGCGTGGTATCGGCAGTCATAAACCGGAGCATCAGATCATCGTAATTGAATGCTTCGCCAGTCTGCACAATGTTAATCACAGGATGGATCAGGGTGATTCCGGTAATGTGGTTTTCACCGGTTATAAAACTATAAATACTGGAGTTTAAATAGAATTTATTGATGCTGATGAAATTTTCCCTGGATCCGGCTTCAAAAACCATCAGATTCTCCGCCTTTACGGTACCGTTCAGCAGGTTGATTTTGAGGTTATCCAGTTCAATCTGACGGCCGGTATACTCAGGGCCGTATTTTTCAATCAGTAATTCAGCGATCGGTGAGATGAGCAGAAACAATGCCGCGAGCAGCCCTATGATGATCATCATCAGGACATACAGGAACCTGCCGGTGAATTTGCGGACCATAGCCATTGAGTTTCTATTAAATTACAGAATTACAGCAATGCAATCCAACAACCTCTGCCTGAAAAAGTTTTAAATACTACCAGCTTTTCAGGACCATGATTTTCACCACGGTTGTTTCAGTTCCGGAGATGACCCTTACCAGATAAAGGCCTGTTGAATAACGGCTCAGGTCAAAATCGCAGCCTTCCCCGCTGATGGAAGCCTGTTTTTCGGCCAGCATTTCTCCCCTCATCCCGAAAAGCTGAATGGTGGCAGGTTCAGAATACCCTGTCACCGACATTATCCTGATCTTTTCGGATGCCGGATTGGGATAAATCCGCACAGGACTGTCGGAAGGCATATCTTCCACAGCATAGGAGCAGTTGAGGAAGTTGAAGAGTACATTCACCTCTTCCCTGCGCTGGCAGCCGGTAAGGGTATCGGTTACTTCAACCCAGATCTCCCTGAAATCGAAACTCAGTCCGGAAGTCCATAAAGAGATTGTGTTTCCTGTTGATCCGTCAGACCAGAGAAAGCGGCTGCCGGTGTTGGAGAGCGGAATTGTAACTGTATCAAAAACGCACGACAGAATGGTATTCCCTTCATGCAGCACACCAGGACCGATCAGGGTAACCACCGGCAGTGGATTCACCGTGACACTTACACTGCGGTTAACGGTATTGTAACCATCATTGAGTTCAAGATTGTAGACGCCCGATTCCTCCGGTGTAATAACCACCGATGGGAGGTCGGAGAATTGCTGGGCATCTTTTGTCCAGCGGTAGGTGTAACCTCCGGGCACCCCTCCTGAGGGAGAAGCATACAGTGTTGCGGATTCTCCGAAGCAAAGGGTATCGGGCACAGCCACCGGTGTGGCTGCAAGACCTCCACCTTCAACGAGTACAGTCACCTCATCTGATGCACTCACACAGCCATACTGGTCGGTCACCACAAGTGAAAACACCAGGCTGTTGAGCAGGGGCAGTGTAACCGGGTTGGGAATGCCTGCATCGCTGAGGTAGGTTGCCGGCTGCCATTGCCAGTTGAAATTACCGGCGGGAGAAGCACTGCCATTGAGTTGCGCCGTACCCAGAAAAGGTACCTGAAGATCGCTTCCTGCATTGGCTAAGGGCAATGCTCTGACTTCCACCGTAATCTCACCTGTGAAGTTCGAGATGCCATCGGTGACTTCCACCTCATAGGTTGTGGTTGAGGCAGGTGAAAGACTGAGTACCTGCTGGTTGCTGAACAGGATACCGTTCTGGTACCAGGAATACTGATAATTTCCGCCGGTACCGCCGAAAGCCTGTACACTGACACTGGTAACATCACCTGCACAAATTGTGGCAGGTTCAGCCTGTATCAGGGCAAACAGGGGAGCTCCTTCAACCTCTATCAGCACCTGATCGGTAGAAAAACAGGTGGTAAGGTTGTTGGTGGCTGTAAGGGTAAACAGGGTTGTATTCAGCAGCGGCACGGTCTGCGGCCGCATTACATCGGGGTTTACACAGAGTGATGCAGGCTCCCAGTGAAAATCAAAGTCCTGAAGGCTGCCTTCAACGCTGCCCTTCAGGGTAATTGCGGTATTTGCTGTAATGGTGGTGTCATTCCCTGCAAAAGCTTCAGGCTGGGCATTGATGGCCACCAGCAGTGCTTCGGAGAATGAGCCCGGGCCACATCCATTGACTCCGGCAACGGCGATCCGGGCTGTTCCTGAATAAAGCGGATTCCAGATCACTGTGGCAGTCACATTGCTTCCGCTGATGCTGCCGGCATCCTCGGGCAGCAAAGACCATTGATAGGATGAGGCATTGGCTGTAATACCCGTATTATATGTGGCCGTATTCTCCCCTGCACAAAATGAAGCCTGCCCCTGTGGCTGAACCGGGGTGGCCGGAATGGGCGAAATGAGTACGCTGAGGGGTTCTGACCATATAGAGGTTCCGCAATCATTCACTCCCCTTACCCTTAGCTGGGCTGTACCATTGAAGGATGCAGACCAGGTAATGTTGATGCTTTGTCCGTTTCCAAGAAAAGAACCGGCATTGGCCGGGGTCAGTTCCCAATCGTAATTGTTGGCAAAGGCTGAACCTGAAGTCTCATACACGGCGTTTCCCTGTCCCTGACAAACAGATTCAGGCCCCTGAGGGGTTCCGGTTTCTTTGGGTAACGGGCTGATGTGAATGATCAGCGGCGGGGAGCTTTCCCCTTCGCCACAGGCATTTCCGCCACTTACTTTGATACCGGCCGGACCGTTGAACTGATCGCTCCAGTTGACCAGCGCATTGGGGCCATTGCTCTGTATGGTCCCGGCAGCAGCCGGAAGCAGGGTCCAGGTATAGGTTTGCGTATTCCCCAATGGTGTGGTACTGTATTGGGTATTGGCCGGATTTTCACACAAATCGGTCGGTCCGGCGGGCGTATTGGCTGTAGGAGGCAGCGAGCCTATCTGAATTTGCGTGGTATAGCTAACCGAGGGGCATACTGCGTTGGGCGGGATGGTATTGGTGACATTGTATGTTCCGGGATTGGAGGCAGCCAGGTCGATTTCACCGGTAAACTGATTGGCAAACACCAGGCCTGTAGGGGTCGCGGTAAATGTTCCGGCTGTTGACCCGGGAGGAAATACCGGTAAAGGATTCTGGGCAGTTTCGCAATAGGCCGGCAAGGGATAAGCAAATGTTGCCGAAGGCGAGGTAACGACTGAAAGGACAATGGATGCCGTATCAGGACAGGTGCCGTTGGTGATGTGGGTAACTGTATAGGTACCTGTATTGCTGGCTCCCAGGTTGATGTTTCCGGTAGAAGGATTAATCTGCAGACCGGCAGGGGTTGCAGAATAGGTACCTCCGGGGAATGAGGTAACCGGCAACCCTGAATTTCCGCTCTGGCAAAGGGTGGATGAACCATAGGAAAACGCTGCATTGTCGGTAGGGAAAATAGTTACTACTACGTCATCGGTGTAAACCAGGCCACCGCAGAGGTTAACGACGGCAGTATAGGTTGTGGTAACCGGAGGAGTGACAATGAGTTCAGGTCCATATCCGACGATTGTACCCCCGGGGTAGCCTCCGGTGTACCATTTGATACCACTTGGCACAAAACGGGTGCTCTCGTTGGTAACTGTCCATTGGGTTGAATTTCGGTTGGTAGCTGTAAAGGCAATGGTACCATTGCTGTTGTGTACCCCCTGGGTGGCTGTTCCCCCGGCCC
>CALMDN010000300.1 GCA_937864935.1 uncultured Bacteroidales bacterium | reverse complement strand
AACTATTTTCCTGCATGCAGGGTATTGGGTCCGACAAAGGTCGCTTCAATCTCAGCCATTTCGCGGCCTTCACTCAGCACCCTGAATTCGATGGGGGTAAGCGACGACTTCAGTTGGGATTTCTCAATCACCAGCAGGAAAGTAGCCTTGCCAACATCGCCTTTCGGTACCACCAGGGGCCCGCCCATCATTTTAATTTCACCGGCAGCTTCTTCGATTTCGATTTCAACCGGTAGGTCACGGCGGGTTTTATTGATCAGCTGAATGGTATAGATATTGCTGTAATGCAACGAATCATACTCCTGATACATTGAGCCCGGCATTCTGAGGATGGTTGATTCAATGTCGGTTCTGATCGAAAACAGGTACCCTATCAGAATCAGCAAGCCTGTCAACACGACTGAGTAAAAGAGAATCCTCACATTGAAACTTAAGCGGGTACCATCGGCAATGGTTCGCTCAGAGGCATATCTTATCAGACCACGGGGTTTCTTCACCCTGTCCATGATGTTGTCACAGGCATCGATACAAGCAGTGCAGTTGATGCATTCAAGCTGGGTTCCGTTGCGGATATCAATCCCTGTCGGGCACACCAGTACGCAACTGTTACAGTCGATGCAATCACCCTTACCGGCTTTGTCACGGTCTTCCAGAGGATTGTGCTTAGCACGGGGTTCTCCGCGCTTGTAATCATAGGTGACATTGATGGAATTCCGGTCGAGCAACACGCCCTGAAGCCGTCCGTAGGGACAAACAATGATGCAGACCTGTTCGCGCAGCTTGGCAAAGACAATGTAGTGCACTGCAGCAAAGATCAGCATTCCGAAGAAACCTGCCAGATGAGCCGAGGGACCTTCCTTGATCAGCTGAAGCACCCTGTCCATTCCGAAAACATAAGACTGTGACCAGTGAGATAAGGTAAAAAATCAGGTGTTTGAGCGATTTGCGCCAGAATTTATCAAAATCAAGGCTGCGTGAATCGAGCTTCCGCTGCTGGCTGTTGTTTCCTTCAATCAGATATTCTATCTGCCTGAACACAAACTCCATGAAAATGGTCTGCGGGCAGATCCATCCGCAGAACAACCGACCAAACACCACCGTGAACAAGACCACGAAAACGATGAAGGCGATCATGGAAAGGACGAAAATGTGGAAGTCCTGCGGGAAGAAAACGACACCGAACAGGATAAACCTGCGTTCCAGGAAATTGAAAAGCATGAGAGGTTCACCTTCAACTTTGATAAAAGGGGTGATGAAGAATATCACCAGCAACAGGTAAGCTACCAGGTTGCGGTATTTGAACAATCTTCCGGAAGGACGCTTGGGATAAACCCAAACCCTCTTTCCATCCTCGGCAATGGTAGAAACCCGGTCGCGGAAGGAATCATTTTCATCAAATTCAGTCATGTCGGTGAGGTTTTAAAATGAGTAAGCCAATGGTAACGGATCGCAACCCGCTCCCATTGGCTTAAAACCGGTAAAGAATAATTAAGGCATTAAATGAGAATCTACTGTAAAATCAACCAAAAGTATCGTACTTTCTGCCCTGAGGCGCTTTGGCATTCGGAGGATTGGTGCCCTGCAGGGTAATGATGAAACTGAGAACCTGCTGAATCTGAACCGGAGACAACTGATCTTTGTAGGAGATCATGCCCTTTTCGATGACTCCGTTGATGACCACATTGTACATCTCCTTGATGGAGATCTTGTTGTTGGTAGAATCGCCGTGGATCCAGTACATGTCGGTAAAATTGGGGCCGACCAGACCTTCGCCGGCTTTACCGTGGCAGGTAACGCAGATTTTATCATAGGTTTCCTTGCCGGCAGCAAGATCGGCTTCTGCCACCAGGGGGGCCATATTTTCGAAATCAAAGGCCTCCACCGGAGCTTTCTTCTCTACTACTGCAGCAGCAGCCAGCTCGTTGTTGTATTCATCATCCTGCAATGGCCACCATTCGGCCAGATGATAGCCTACAAGGTAAACAAGTGCGAAAATGATGGTAATATAAAACAGATACAGCCACCATGCCGGCAGTTTGTTGTCAAGTTCCCGGATGCCATCGTATTCATGTCCCCCGAGATACCTGTCGTTGGTCAACTCATCGATTTCCGGTTCACCATGCGGAAGTTTATTTTCATCTGTATTGCTCATAATTGTGTTTTTTCAAGGTTTTCAAATTACGGATGCTTACTGCTCGTCGTTATCCAGCGGCAAACGGCTCAGTTCTTCGTCGCGTTTTTTGCTCATGGTAAGGGTATGCACGACCATTACGCCGAACAACCCCATGAAAAGTATAAGTGAAATTACCGGAAAC
>CALMDN010000299.1 GCA_937864935.1 uncultured Bacteroidales bacterium | reverse complement strand
GAAACAATTGCTGGTGAAACACAACCGAACTGTTGCCGATCCTGCTCACCCCGGTGCCGATCTCTACCAGGCCCGGCCACTCTGCCTCATGAAGAAAATCGAGTTTCAGTGAGGCAATGACAAAACTGGTATCCTGACTGTTCAGCGGGACATCGGGGTTGTAAAGAATCTCCACCCGTCCGGTTTCGAGAAAGGACGAAAACACGGCGTTGTTCACATGTCCCTGACGGTCGGTGTCGTGGTAACGGACCTTGTCGTATGTCTTCAGCGGAAAATCTGAAATCAAGGAAAGTGTATTCATGGAAATGATAATTGAAGCAGATAATTGCAATAAACTTACCTCAGGGATAAAGGTGTGCCAGGAATTGTAGATTTCAATATCAATGTCGTTTAGTTAAAGGGGTAAACGTCTCCGACTCTGCTCAGACTGACAGTCATCCTGAGCGGAGTCGAAGGATACTCATCAGACTTTTTTCAATTTTCAACCTTAACTAAACGACATTGATATCAATATGTTGATTTTACCTAACAACCACCAATTTCCTGTAGTCAACTCCACCGCTGGTAACAACCCTGATCAGGTAGTTGCCTGCAGGAATCCCTTCAAGGGCAAATGCAGCCGTTTCTGTGAAAGGTTTGATTGCCCTCAACTGCCTTCCGGACAGATCGTACAGGGCAGCCTCGCTGATTATTGCTGCTGCACTAACCGAGAAGCTGTTGCTGGCGGGATTCGGGTAGATTTCACACAACTGAAGCTGTTCAGTTTCAGGAACCGAGGTAATCAAACCGCTCTGCAGCTTGACAAGGTGCGGAAAATAAAACGATTCGGAAGAAAAAGTGCAGGTATCGTAAACTACAGTATCGTGTCCGGTTGCCGCGATGTAGAGGTTGCCTGCAGCATCATTTTCAACAGCCAGTGCGGTACTGTATCCTTCTCCGCTTCCGGTCTTTGCCCATTGCGGCAGTCCTTCACCCGACAGATTAAGCACCATCAGGTTGTTCTGGAAACCCGGGGAATTGCTTACCACCCCATTGCCCCAGTCAACGGAGCCCCTTACCACACCCGTCAATACAATAGAGTTGTCGGGAAGGGTACACAGGGGCTTGATTCTTCCGGGATGGGCATCCCCCGACATGGCATCGGGAAGCTCATACCCCCAGAGGGCATGGCCCTCCGGATTCATAACAACCACAAAAAGGTCGTTTACCCATGAAGGACCGTTCAGCGTAATGGTATCGAAGACAGCCGTGATAAACAGATCGCCGGCCCAGGCAATGTTACCGTCGGCCATGGTGGCGATCACCGGATGCGTGCAGGAGATATCCTCAACAAAGCGCACCCATTCAGGCTCTTCCGCCAGGTTATACTTCACCAGGTAGATGCTGTAGGAGAAGGGGGATTCATGAGGTACACCGTTAAAGCTGCTTCCGAAATGCGGACAGGAGCCTGTAACATAAATGTTGCCATCTGCATCCGTGGTTAAGCCGCTGACCAGTCCGACTTCATCCTGTACGATGTTGCCCAGAATGTTGCCTGCCCCGTCGAACCGGGTAATGTAGGATGCAATCCATTCAGAATGGGCCAGCAGCAGTTCATCCCCGTCAGGAAGCAACACCGAGGGATCGCTGTCAGGGAAATCAGCAGACAGGTTCTTTGCGTAAAGTACCGTCCCATCCGCAGCCAGGCGGATCAGGAATGCGTTGATGAATGGTCCGGTAAAGGGCATCACCTGCCCGTCCCAAAGGCTGATGTCGGAACGGTATTGTCCGGTGAGGTAGACGGATCCATCGCCGGCAGCTTTTATATCCGAGAACACGGCACTTCCTGATATCATGAATTCCTGCAGCAGCGAACCGTTACCGGAGTACTGCGTAAGAATCAGATCGCCCATGGCGTTGTTGTAATGCTGTATATAGTTTTTCAATCCGCCGTACCATACGGTACCATCGGGCGAAGTGGCCAGGTTGTAGACCAGTCCGTCGGGATTGTACTCAAAATTCATATCTACTCCCCTCACCCACTCAAAGGTCTGGGCTGGCAGAAGGCGGAACAACAACAATAGAAAAAGAGAAAGTAAGTGTGTTTTCATGGCTGACAGTTCAGGTGATCCGGATCAGGTCCGGTTGGTCTATTTAACAATCAGGATATGAAATTGTTGAAAGCCGGAACCCTGAAAATCCGGCAGCAGGAAGCGGCGTGTTTTCACTGATGTTTGTGTTAGCCCGATTTAAAACAAGGCTTTAACAGGATGCCGCCATCTCATCTCACTTATAACAAAAAGTCCAACGAAGGTTCGACCCCGCTGGGGTCGCAAAACCTGATTTCCATATTTTTTCTACCCACATTTGACCCCTCCGGGGTCGCGACAAATGGTCACAAAGTAA
>CALMDN010000298.1 GCA_937864935.1 uncultured Bacteroidales bacterium | reverse complement strand
ATTTCCGATGGCTTTGCGCTTTTCTTCCGGGTCGCTTTTCCCTTCCAGTGCCTGCAGAAAACGGTCAGCAGCATCTACCCCTTTTACGTTCAGGCCCATATGCTGATAGGAATCCAGCACTTTCGCAAATTCATTCTTACGGAGCAGGCCATTGTCCACAAAAATACAATGCAGGTTTTTGCCTATGGCCTTGTGAAGCAGAATGGCAGCCACCGAGGAATCCACCCCGCCCGAAAGTCCGAGCACGACCTTGTCGTCCCCGAGCTGCTGCTTCAGTTCCCTGATGGTCGATTCGATGAAGGAGTCGGGAGTCCACTGCTGTTGACAGCCGCAGATACCTACTACAAAATTCTTCAGTAACACCGCCCCTTCAGTGGAATGATACACTTCGGGATGGAACTGAATGCCCCAGGTAAGTTCATTCTCAACCTGAAACCCGGCTATCTCCACATCGTGGGTACTGGCGATCACCTTGAACGATTCAGGTTTTTTAAGTATGGTATCACCGTGCGACATCCACACCTGACTGCCTTTGCTCATGCCGGCCATCAGCTGATTGGTGATGTCGATAAATCCAAGATTGGCACGGCCATACTCCCTGTTTTTTGAGGGCATTACCTCCCCGCCTGAGGTCTGGGCAAGGTACTGAGCCCCGTAACAGACTGCGAGCACCGGCACTTTGAGCCTGATTGCTGACAAATCGGGGTAAGGGGCATCGGTGTCACGCACCGAGAAAGGACTTCCCGAAAGGATTACGCCTTTGATTCCGCTCCTGATCTCAGGAATCTTATTGAATGGATGAATTTCACAATAAACATTTAACTCCCTCACCCTGCGAGCGATAAGCTGGGTATACTGGGATCCGAAATCGAGTATGAGAATGGTTTCCTGCATGGCGCAAAGATAGAAAAAAGCAGGCAGGCAACCGGGATTATTCCCACCCGTATTGGTTATTCTTTAAGATTGAGGAGAACGCAATCCCAACCTCTGCAATTCCCTTATCTGGTCTTGCATGGTTTGCAGAAAACATATCCATACTTGTGTCAATTCTTTGTTATTCAACCCAATCGGCGATGAACAGGTTGGTAAACCTGGTGCCGCCATTGTTTCGGTTTGAGGAGAAAATGAGCTTTTTCCCATCGTATGAAAACATCGGGAAAGCATCAAAAACAGGATCAAAGGTAATTTGCTGCAATCCTGTTCCGTCGGCATTGATCATGTAAAGATTGAATTCAAATCCGCGTGCCCCGGCATGATTGGAACTGAAAAGGATTTTCTCCCCGGACGGGTGATAGAAGGGAGCCCAGTTTGCTTTTCCAAGGTTGGTCACCTGTTTTAGGTCGCTCCCATCCACATTACAGGTGTATATCTCCATATTGGTGGGTGCTACCAGTCCTTCTTTCAGCAAGGCCTTGTATTCTGCAATTTCGGTATCGCTTTTCGGCCTTGAGGCCCTGAATACCAGTTTCCTGCTGTCGGGCGAAAAGAACGCACCCCCATCGTAACCCAGACCAAAGGTCACCTGCTTCACATTGCTGCCATCGATGTTACAGGTAAACAATTCGAGGTCACCGGTACGGTCTGAAGTGAAAACAATCAGTTTGCCATCGGGCGAAACCGTGGCTTCTGCATCGTATCCGGGATTTTTAACCAGGGTATCAATGATGTTGCCTTTGAGATCAGAAACATAAATGTCGAAATCGGGATACAAGGGCCAAAGGTACCTGCCATCAGCCCTTTTACCAGGTTCAGGGGGACAGGCATCTCCGCCTGAGCGCGTTGAAGCGTACAGTATCGATTTGTCGCCCGGCATGAAGTAGGAGCAGGTGGTACGGCCCACACCGTTGCTGATCAGCTGTGGCATATGGTGGATCATATCGCCGTCGCTGAAGGGGAAGGTATAAATCTGATCGCAGAGCGCCCCCCATTTTTTGCTTTTTGCCTGAAAGGAAATCATGGAATCGTTGAAACTGAAATAGGCTTCTGCATAATCGCCTTCGGTGGTTAACTGCCTGATGTTTGCCAGATGGACCTCTTTTTTGTAGTGCAGGGTGGTATCCGAGGCTTTTCCGGCTTCACTTTTTCCATGCAGGTTGCAAGGGTTGCCGGTGTTGTTGCCGGTTGAAAATGCAGAATTGATAAAGAATGTGGTAAAAAGAACGTACAGTAAATTTTTCATTGAAGGTGTTTTGAAAGGTTTATCAGGTTCGCCCATATCCGGGCACACCTGTGTATTAAACTACCTTATCCTTTCTTGGTTCAATCGCAGAATTAAAATTCTTGCCGGTACGGCCATTTCAAGGATTTCTTAACTTCGTGGCTGCTACATAAAACAACCAAGGTATGATGGAACCGGTGTTCTTTCTGAATGTGGAAGAATTCAGGGGTTGGCTTGAAAACAACCACCACCTCGATGGTGAACTGTGGGTTGGGTTTTACAACAAAAAATCCGGCAAACCGGCTGAATTCACTTATCCCGCTGCAGTTGAAACGGCATTGTGTTACGGCTGGATCGATGGGTTGACAAGATCGCTGAATGAGTTTTGCTTCATGGTGAGGTTCACGAAGCGAAAAAAAAGAAGCAACTGGAGTGATATCAACATCCGCCGGGTGGAGTTGCTGATGGAAGCGGGCCTCATGCATCCGGCAGGCATAGCAGCCTTCAGAAACCGACCCGCAGCCGAAAAAAAGTTCATCCCTGAAAAAACGGTTTCGGGATTGCCTGAATTCATGGAAGAAAAAATCAGGGAAGTTACACAAGCATGGAATTACTTTCTTCACAGCTCAGATTCATACAAACGAATTACCGTTGGCTGGATCATGAGTGCAAAACAGGAATCCACACGCATGAAGAGACTCACGGTGCTCATAGAAAGCTCATTGCAAGGTATGAAAATCCCTTTGTTACGGCAAAACAAGGGTTAATCCTACAAACAGATGCTAAAACGCAAGCCATTTTCAATCAGACCGCGCATCAGCCTGCTCGTTTTACTGGTCATTGTATGCGCTTCAACCCACAGGTCACAAAACCAGAACCTTTCCGGGGGCC
>CALMDN010000297.1 GCA_937864935.1 uncultured Bacteroidales bacterium | reverse complement strand
TAGAGCTTATCCGAGGGGCTGAAATCATAGTTGAGTTTTGCATTGAGGTCGTAGAAATAATAGCCTCCTTTGCCTTCCTCGCTCATAAACGGCCTTATCAGGGCGTCGATGTAGGTTCTTCTGGCTGAAATAAGAAACGAGGCGGTATCTTTGATAATCGGGCCTTCGAGCACCAGCCTGGAAGAGATGATCCCGATGCCGGCTTCACCCGACAGTTTTTCCTTGTTGCCATCTTTCATGGTCATTTCAATCACCGAAGAAAGCCGTCCGCCATAGCGCGCCGGGAAACCGCCCTTGGTGAGTTCAACACTCTTGAGGGCATCGCCGTTAAAAATGGAGAAGAATCCGAACAGATGGCTGGCATTGTATACCGGGGCATCGTCGAGGATGATCAGATTCTGGTCCGGGCCACCACCCCTCACATAAATCCCGCTGTTGCCTTCTGAACCTTTCTGTACCCCCGGCATCAGCTGCAGGGCCTTGAAAACGTCTTTTTCGCCCAGCAGTGCCGGGATGTTGGCAATCTGGCTCACCGGCAGCGATATCATGCTCATCCGGTTGCTTTCACTGATCCTCTCCGCCTTTTCAGCCGAAATCTCTACCCCTGAAAGGCTGATACTTGGTTCAAGTTCCGTATTGCGGGTGAGGTCACCCGTCAGCTTCAGCTCAACGGAAACCACCGTGTACCCGATGAATGAATAATTGACCACATAGGTGCCTGCCGGAAGGGTGATGGAATAAAATCCATAGTTGTTGGTGGTTGTGCCTGCCCTGAGCGAAGGTACATACACATTGACCCCCGGAAGCAGCTCCCTGCTGCCCTGTTCCCTGACATACCCGCTGATGGTATAGCGCTGCTGGGCATAGAGATCAGTTGAAGTTGCCAGTATAAACGAAAGGAGAATAAGGCGGAAAAAAATCCTTTTAGCTGACCTGCTGATGGAGTTGATCAAGGGTAGAATGGTTTGTTAAATTTGGGGAATATCAGGTTTTCTGCTTTTTCTTTTTGGCGGCCGGAAACAGTACGTTGTTCAGGATAAGCCGGTACCCGGGTGAATTCGGATAGAGGTTGAGGTCGGTGGGCGGATCACCCACCATGTGCTGGTAGTCTTCGGGATCGTGGCCCCCGTAAAACGTCCAGGTGCCTTTTCCGAACGATCCATGGATATACCTGGCTTCTCCGGCTGCCTTGTTTTCACCCATTACAATGACTTCTGACTTCACAAACTGCTTGTTGAAGGCGGTGGTCTGTCCCATAAATCCTTTGATGATCTGCTCGTGGTTCTGGGTGAGCATGGCCGGCACCGGATCCCATTTGGCAGAAAAATCAAACAGGGTGAAAAAATCATTCGTCATGGTTACCTTGCGCGAATTGGTAACATCGATGTTGGAGATTTCGTACTCATAGGGATTGGTGATGAGGCTGAAGTCAGTAAAGGCAAAGCAGTTGTGGTACTCCAGGTGTTCGTTGGCATGAGCATCGGCAGCATCGCCGTCAAACATAACATCGCAGATGTCGATACTCTGGGCTGCCAGGGCAACATCGTAGCTGTCGGGAGCCGAGCACATGGCAAAAAGGTAGCCACCGCCGGCGGTGAATTCCCTGATTTTCTGAGCAACAGCAAGCTTGAGCTGCGACACCTTCGCAAAGCCAAGCTTACGGGCGTTATCTTCGGAGATGCTCACGTCTTCCTTATACCAGGGTGCATTTCTGTAAACAGCCCAGAATTTCCCGAACTGTCCGGTGAAATCTTCATGGTGAAGGTGCAGCCAATCGTACAGGGGCAGGGCGCCACCGATTACCTCTTCATCGTAAACCACATCGTAGGGGATTTCGGCATAGGTAAGTGCGAGGGTCACTGCATCATCCCACGGAAGTTTGTTTTTCGGTGTGTAAACAGCAATCCTGGGAGCTTTCTGCAGCTTCATTTCATCCATATTTACCTGTGGATCAGAAATTTCCTCAAGGATGGCATTCGCCTGCACATCGGCAATCACCTGAAAGGAAACACCCCTGATCACACATTCGGCCTCGAGGGTAGGGTGGTGGCGGCACATGAAACTTCCGCCCCGGTAATTCAGCAGCCAGCTCACTTCCACCTGCTGTTCAAGCGTCCAGTAGGCTATTCCATAGGCTTTCAGATGATTTTTCTGGGTGTCGTCCATCGGGATCAGCAGATAGGCTGCCCTGAGGTGTATTGAAGACAACAGCAAAAAGAGTAAAAGTAAATACCGGTATTTCATGGTTCGTGAATAACTGACTGATTAACGCAAATCATGCCGGATTTGTTATCCGGCAGGGCTATTTATACGCAGAAACAACTGATCTTACAGGATAATGCACTTTCAGAACTGATCCTGATCCACATCATCGTTCATTTTCGATTGCACGGTGTAGGTGTTGATATTCTGCTCAAATCCGGTGTTGGGCTGTAAGGCATTGTCGAGCTGAAAATCGCTGGGCTCCGGATCTGTAAACTTCGCGTATTTGCTGATAAACCTCAGCGGAATGTCTTTGAGTGCCCCGTTCCTGTGCTTGGCTATGCTGATCTCCGCATGACCCAGCAGACTGGCTCCCGACTCATCCTGGTTCTGGTTGTAATACTCGGGCCTGTAAATGAAGAGCACCATGTCGGCGTCCTGTTCAATGGCTCCTGATTCGCGGAGGTCAGACAGCAACGGCTTTTTGTTCGGGCGGTTTTCTACCGATCGGTTTAGCTGCGACAAGGCAATCACCGGGATGTTGAGTTCTTTCGCAAGACTCTTGAGCGAACGTGAAATGGTGCTGATTTCCTGCTCACGGTTGCCGCTGTTGCGGTCCATTCCGGCCGACATCAGCTGTATGTAGTCGATGATGACCATCTGGATGTTGTGCTGTGCCTTCAGCCTCCGGCATTTGGCCCTGAGTTCGAAGATGGAGAGGGAAGGGGTGTCGTCGATAAACAGGGGTGCACTGATCAGGGTGTTGATTTTGGCATTCATCTGTTCCCATTCGTAGTTTT
>CALMDN010000296.1 GCA_937864935.1 uncultured Bacteroidales bacterium | reverse complement strand
TGCGCCATTTCTGCATTAAGGCTCTCGATCTGCCTTTTGTAATCTTCGTTGGACTGAGCAAAGGAGATCGTAGCGGAGAGTAACAGAAATAAAATGCCGGAAAGCAAAGTAATGCTCTTGTTTTTCATAAAGTTTAATTTTTGGTTGATGGATTTGGTTTAGTTAAACTGTTGTAGAACTAACAATCAAACAGCAGATTTGATTGCACCCTGGTTAATCAGGGTTATGAACGGGGGGGCGGAAAACCTTGCTTCCGGTCTCTGACAGTGATATGACTGAGTATTCATCCGGAGTACTTATCTTTACACCCTCAAACCAACATGCCATGGCTTCAGATACCATCATAGAACTTTCCGGACTCAGTATTTTCCAGCGCAACATCCTGGTGTTGTCGCAGGTTGATCTCAGGGTTGATAAGGGCGAATTTGTTTACCTGATCGGTAAAACCGGTACGGGGAAGAGCAGCCTGCTCAAGACACTCTACGCCGACCTGAAGGTTACTGAAGGGGAAGCCACTGTTGCCGGCTTTAACCTCAAAACTATGAAGCGGCGCGAAGTCCCGTTTCTCAGACGAAAGCTTGGTATTGTCTTTCAGGATTTTCAGTTACTTTCCGACCGCAGTGTCACCGACAACCTGCTCTTTGTGCTGAAAGCCACCGGATGGGACGATAAAGCAGCCATGGAAGATCGCATCAGGGACGTGCTTGACAAGGTAGGGCTCGGCACCAAAGGCTTCAAGATGCCGCACCAGCTGTCGGGAGGGGAGCAGCAGCGGGTGTCCATCGCGCGGGCCCTGCTCAACGATCCGGAACTGATCCTTGCTGATGAGCCCACAGGCAACCTCGATCCGGAGACTTCGGAAGGAATCATGACGCTGTTGTTCGACATCAGCCGCACTGGCAGGGCGGTACTGATGGCCACCCACAACTATGCACTGATGGAGAAATTTCCATCGCGCACGTTGAAATGTGAAAACGGAAGGGTATTAGTTTCCTGAAATAATCCGGATCATGCGTTCGGCATTCCGGGTGTTGGAGTAGGTATTGCCAAGGATCTCCATCCTTTTTTCTGCATCAGCCTTTCTGAAAGGCATTTGCTCCAGTTCACCCAGTTTGGTCCTCATTTCTGAAGGTGTTGAGGCAATGTGACACAGTCCGTCGAGGCCGGTGCCGTTGAGCATGGGCGGATTCACAAGGCAATGACGGCCGTTGTAAAGGGTATTCAGCAGTTTGAGCTTCAGTCCTGTTGCCTGAAAAGTCACCAGAACGTTTATCTGTGCATTGCGTATCAGATCGAAAAGCTCTGCATCACCTGGATTGGGGATAACGCTGATGTTATTGTATCTGGCGGCGAGGCTGGTAATCCTTTTCTGCGGTTTCATACCGGCAATCACCAGCTGATGCCTGCTCCCGGCAAAGACATGCTTTATCAGAAAGACGGCAGCTGCTTCATTCTCAGGTACTTCAAGGTTGCCATGATACAAGGAATAGCTGCCCTGGCCCTCCAGGGTATTCAGGTGCTCATTCACATGAAAACTCGGCAGGTAGTGGATGCTTTGTCCGGGAAAATGCCTTTTCAGGTAAGCTGTGTCACATTCCGAAACCACCAGCATAATACCGGCATGTTTAAGTCTGCGCTGAAAAAGAAGCAGTTTCAGGCTTTCGATGAGGAAATAGGATTTCTTGCCGGGATGATGCTCTGCCTTGAAGAGGTTGAAGTAATACTGATGTTCGATGTTGCTCTCCCGGTAAATGAGGATTCTGCCTTTGAGCCTCGGGTCATCCAGGTAATAGCAGGAATGAAGCCCCTCAAAGAGAATGGGATAATGATTTTTCAGCAGGTTCTGCATCATTTCTTCCGACCTGCGGCTTTTCACGATGTAGGGGGTAAGGCTGAAGGCGGATTTCCATCCTGTTAACCTCGGATAGTAATACACTTTTTCACAGAAAGCCTCCAGCTCAGGCGCTTTGTCACGCCCGGGGTATTCGATAATGTGCAGATGCAGTCTGACCCCCTGTTTGTGCAGGGCCCTGATCTTGTAATAGACATCAATCACTCCGCCGTAGTTGGGCGGGTAAGGCACATCAAAAGAGACAATATGCAGGTGGAGATCAGACATATTTTTGATAAACTGACTTCAATACTACTTCTTCATTTTCCCAGTTAAGTTCACGGGCAGCAACCTTCAGGCAATCTTTCCAGCGTTTCAGCGCAGTTTCATCCAGCAGCATTTGCCGGATGAGGGCAGCGAGGGTTTCGGGTTGATGACTGTCGGTCAACAGACCGATGTTGTAACCTTCAACTATACGACTCACTTCAGGTAAGCGCGATGCGAGCACCGGAATACCGGCGTGAATGTAATCAAAAAGCTTGTTCGGCAGGCTGTAGCGGTAGTTGATGTTGGTATCCTTATCGAGCGTGAGCCCGATATCGGCTGCCCGTGTGTAGTGCATCAACTCACTGTATGGCATTTTCGGCAGGAAGATCACCCGGCCTTCCAGCTCCGGTCTGTCAGCCTGTTGCTTCAGTTGTCCGATGACATCGCCGGCACCGATGATCAGCAGTACCGCATTGTCAACAAACTGAATGGCTTCAATGGCCTCCTCGGCTCCGCGCTGTATATTGATACCAGCCCCCTGCATCAGAACGATGTATTTTTCTTCCGGAAGTCCCAGTGCACGCCGGCTTTTGGGTTCATCCATCACCAGCGTGGCGGGGATGTTGCGCACCACCTTTGGTGTAATGCCGTATTTTTCTGTATAAAGTCCTGCGATCGATTCATTTACGGTAAACACATCGCGGAGCTTCGGAAAGATCATACCTTCTATCCATTCCCAGATGCCTTTAACAAACGGCCGGTTGACCAGTTCCGGGGTTTCGGTATAATATTCATGGCTGTCGTAAACCAGATTTGTCCCTTTTATCTTGTGAATCAAATAGTTGGGTAACAGGGTGTCGAGGTCATTCGACACCAGCAAATCTGTTTTCCGGAAAAGCAGGAAGAAAAACAGGCGGAGGTTGTATTCGGCATAAAAGAGGGGCCCACGTTTGAAGACCAGGCCCATACGGTGGGTGCGGTAGTTTCTGCTCAGGGGAAGGCTGCTGCGTAGTTTCCGTCCCACCAGGGTTACTTCAAACCCCATGCCTGCTAGACTGGTACACACCTTGCTGACCCTTTGGTCAGTACTTAAATCGTTGGTTACTGAAACTACTACTCTTTTCAAATCAGGCAGAAATCGCGATGGGATGCAAAAGTACCTGATTTTTTTTAATTCATGATAATTCGTGTGTCATGCAGCGGTATTTAAAGCGAACGGCAGCAAAAATCTGCAATCTTGTGTAATTTTGCTGCATGAACCAACACCATCCGATCGTCGTCAGTCACCAGGTCAGTCTTAAACCCTATCACACCTTCGGCATGGAGGTTAAGGCCCGTGATTTTACCGAGCTTTTGCATGAACAGGAACTTCCTGCAATCCTCAAACTGATCAGTCAGTATCAGGGGCCTGTCCTGCTGATGGGCGGAGGCAGCAACATGCTGTTTACGAAGGATTTCGATGGGCTTGTGGTAAAGATTTCGACCAGGGGGATTGAGATTGTGGAGGAGGATGAAGACTTCGTTTATGTACGGGGCATGGCTGGTGAAAACTGGGACGACTTTGTACAGTTCTGTGTCAGCAGAAACCTGGGGGGGCTTGAGAACCTGAGTCTCATCCCAGGCAATGTGGGCAGCAGCCCTATTCAGAACATCGGAGCCTATGGAGCCGAAATCAGGGATTCCTTTTACATGCTCGATGCCATATCCCTGCGCACCGGTGAGTTTCGCGAGTTTTTTGCCGCAGAATGTGATTTCGGCTACCGTCACAGCATTTTTAAAGGTGAATTGAAAGGAAAATACCTCATTTTGTCGGTTACCTTCCGGCTGAAACGGAACCCGGAATTGAATACCTCATACGGGGCAATTGCGGCTGAGCTCGTAGCCTGCGGGGAAACTCATTCTGTAAAATCAGTAGCCGCTGCGGTCTGCCGCATCAGGCGGAGCAAACTTCCCGATCCGGAAGAACTCGGCAATGCCGGAAGTTTTTTCAAGAATCCTGTGATCAGTGATAAACAGTTTTTTGAGTTGAAACAGCATTATCCGGCCATTGCTTCCTTTCCGGCCGATGGAGGCGTTAAACTGGCTGCCGGTTGGCTGATAGAACAATGCGGCTGGAAGGGATTCCGCGAAGGCGATGCCGGTGTGCATGCAAAACAGGCACTGGTGCTGGTGAATTACGGCAATGCCACCGGAACCCAGGTTCACGCTCTTGCCATGAGGATTATTGATTCGGTAAAGGCAAAATTCGGGGTTCAGTTAGAACCGGAAGTGAATGTTTACTGATTGGAATCCTGAATAAATCACTGAATTCAGGATTGGTTTGATCAGGCGAACTAACAATGCCACTGACAATGTGGAGAATCAATCGCAATTGAAATTCTCACATCCGTAAATTTAATACACAGACATTCTTTTGTTTACAGACTTTATGCAGCTTCCTGATTCGCTGATTCTCTGTTTTTATTACAGTCTGCAGTTGCCTGATTTCGTTATTCCTTTATATTAGCATTCCTGATAAACTCAACCCGTTTAACTTATGGATGCAACCCTGGCTGGCTTTATACTTTATCTGTTGGTAATGCTCGTTATTGGCCTGATAACCTACCGGAAAAACGAGTCGAATGCTGATTTTTTCCTTGGTGGACGTAAAATGAATCCCTGGGTTGTGGCACTTTCAGAACGTTCGGCCGGGGAATCGGCCTGGTTGTTGCTGGGTCTTCCGGGTGCTGCCTTTGCCCTGGGACTGATAGAAATCTGGACTGCCCTGGGTTGTCTTCTGGGCATTTTCTTTTATTGGCAGGTGATTGCTTCCAGAATACGATTGCTATCCGCAAAGACGGATGCCATCACCTTGCCGGATGTATTTGCCAACCATTTCAGCAGGGGAGGACCCTGGTTAAGAATCGTGGCCATGGTGATCATCATCTTCTTTTTTACCTTTTATCTGGCAGCACAGTTTAACGGGGCAGGGAAGGTGCTGAATGTTACTTTTGGCATTGAGCATTTTTATGGGATGATGATCGGAGCCGTGATCATAGTTCTGTACACCATGATGGGTGGTTTTCTGGCGGTGGTATGGACGGATGTGATTCAGGGGGTGCTGATGTTTGCAGCCCTGGTGATATTGCCGGCAGCTGCCATGGTGGAGCTCTCTGACAAAGGAGTGGTGATACAGGATGTACTGGTAAAGTCAGCCGAAGGAGCCCGAAACCTCACCGGAGGCAAAACAGG
>CALMDN010000295.1 GCA_937864935.1 uncultured Bacteroidales bacterium | reverse complement strand
ATCGCTCAGGTTGCTGCGTTGAAATATTTGTGCCTGTAACTGTAACCCCAACAGGAGCACCAACGTCAAAAGGGCTGATTTAACCAGATTTTTTTTAACCATAGCGACTTGGTTTTGTTTATGTATTGAACCTGATGACCAGGTGGCGGTTAAATTTTCGTAAAATTAGTCCAATTATACAGATCAAAGCCATAAATTTGAACAATAGTTTCGGTGCGGGATATGGTTATTCAGCTCAGCCCTGAGGCTTCAGGTGTTCGAAGGCGAACCTGAACTGAGCGGAATCGAACAATCGGTCAGGAGGTGATTGGTGTAACACACGGATGATTAATGCTTTATAATTTCTGGCATTATCTTTAGTAATAACTGTTTCTGCGGACGGAAGAATCCTGAAGCAACCTCAAAGGAAAAACAAGCCAAAATGAAAAAACAAATTGCCATCATCGCTGGTCTTATTGCAATGTTCACCTTGCCTGCTGCAGCGCAACAGGTATGGACACTCGAGCAATGTGTGAACCATGCCCTTACCAACAACCTGCAGGTTAAACAACAGATGCTGCTTGTTGAAGCTGCGAAGGCAGATGTGCTGCAATCGAAGCTCGATCTGCTGCCTTCGGTTACAGGAAATGCTTCCCATGCGTACAATTACGGGCAAACCATTGACCGTTATACCAACCAGTTTGCGACCAGCCGTGTACAGTCGAATAACTTTTACCTCCAGAGTGGGGTAACCCTGTTTAACGGATTCCAGAAACTGAACACCATCAAACAGAACCAGCTGAATCTGCTGGCTTCCCAGAAGGATGCCGATCGTTTGCTGAACGACATATCTCTCAACATTGCGACCTTCTATCTGCAGGTACTTTTCTATAAGGAGCTGGTAAATATCCGCAGCAATCAGCTGGAAATCACCAGCCAGCAGGTTGACCGTATGAAGAAACTGGTAAATGCCGGTACCATGGCTGCGGGCGATGCCTATACCATCGAAGCCCAGTATGCCGTGGAAGAGTCAAGCCTGATTGAAGCCGGGAACAACCTCAGCATTTCCCTGCTGACACTGAGTCAGCTGCTTGACCTTCCGACAGCCGATGGCTTTGATATTGAGGTTCCTGCGCTGGTTATCGATGGTGAACCCTCGCTGGTTGCCAATCCTGACCAGATTTTTACTTATGCGAAAGAGCATATGCCTGAAATCCAGGCATCGGAATACCGTTTACAGAGCAGTGAAAAGCAGCTCGAAAGAGCCAAAGGCAGCTACTACCCTTCACTAGGACTGAGCGGTAGCTGGGGAACAGGTTATTCAGGTGCAAGTCAGGTAATTGACCAGACATTGCCTGCTGAAGACAGGCTGATTGGCTATGCTGTCGGCGCAGAGTCTGTTTCGTATCCCGTTTATTCACCCTGGGTTGATTATACTTACAAAACCAAAGCCTGGAGTGATCAGATACAGGACAACAACAACCAGACCATAGGACTTTACCTGACCATACCCGTTTTTAACGGCTGGCAGAGTCGCACCATGGTCAGCAAGGCGAAAATATCGGTCGAAAATTCGAGACTGGAATATGAACTCGAGAAAATGCAGCTCAGAAAAACCATTCAACAGGCCTGGGCCGATGCCAATGCTTCGCTCAAGCAGTTCCGTGCTTCAGAGAAGAAGGTGAATGCAACGCGTGAATCTTTCCGTTACGCCGAACAGAAATTTGAAGTCGGGATCATGAATTCGGTAGATTACAACAATGCGAAAAAGGACCTTTCTAACGCTGAATCAGAACAGCTGCAGTCGAGGTATGATTTTATTTTTAAAACCACGGTCCTTGACTTTTACATGGGCAAACCACTCAGTCTCAAAAGGCAGTAGTATTTAACCAAAGGATTTCCAGCCAGCAAAAGTTCCACGGGCAATGGTCTGCTTTCAGAGGCAGACAAACCGGGCAAATCTTTTGATGGATCAAAGAGCGGATCAATAAAGATTGCAACATTCACCGGGTCATAGAGAGGGCCCGGTGAAATTTCGTTAAAATACAGTAACAAAGGAAAAAATGAAAAAGAGAAAAAATCTGATCAGGATAGGAATCGGTATCCTGATTGTGCTCATTGTTGTATTGGCTGTGGCCCGTAAAAAGGGGTTCATTGGTGAAGAAGAAGTCGTAAAGGTCACCACCGAAAAGGCTTCCGCGAGATCAATCATAGAAACGGTTTCGGCCAACGGGAAGATTCAGCCGGAAGCAGAAGTAAAGATCTCACCGGATGTCAGCGGGGAGGTGATAGAAGTGTTTGTCAGGGAGGGTGATGAAGTGAAGGCCGGCACCCTGCTTGCACGCATCGATCCGAAAATCTATGCTTCCAACTTCGACCGCATTCAGGCCAGTCTCAACACACAAAAGGCCAGCCTTGCCAACGCGCGGGCGAGGTTAGCCCAGGTACAGGCGCAGTTCATCAATGCGAAAGCAAGCTACGAGCGTAATCAGCAGTTGTGGAACCAGAAAGCCATTTCTGCCTCGGAATATGATGCGGCCAAATCGGCTTTTGAAGTCGCAAAGGCAGAAGTAACAGCAGCAGAAGAGAATGTGAAGGGCGCCGACTTTGCCGTAAAGAGTGCTGAAGCTTCGGTGAAAGAAGCCGGAGAGAATCTCTACAAGACTTCGATTTATGCCCCGGTATCCGGAACAATTTCAAAACTGAATGTTGAGAAGGGCGAAAGGGTCGCCGGAGCTTCGCAGTTTTCTGCCGGTACCGAAATTCTCCGCATTGCCAACCTCGCCGTGATGGAGGTCATCGTGAGTGTTAACGAGAACGACATCGTGAGGGTAGCCCTCAACGATACTGCTCTGGTGGAAGTTGATTCATACCTCAACCGCAAGTTTAAGGGGGTGGTGACCGAGATTGCCACTTCGGCCAACATCAGCGGACTCAGTGCCGATCAGGTGACCAATTTCGATGTAAAAATCCGCATGCTCCCCGAATCATACACCGATCTGGTACCTGCCGACCGGCCCAATGCCTCCCCATTCAGGCCCGGAATGTCTGCAACGGTAGATATCCAGACAGAATCGGTGCACAATGTGCTGGCAGTACCCATACAGGCAGTTACCACCCGCGAAGATTCCACCAAAATGAAGGCTGAACGGAATCAGAAGGAATCTGAGGGCAAGGAAACTGACAACGCTGAGAAGAAGAATGAACCCATACAGGAGTATGTTTTTCTCGTGAGTGAAGGAAAGGCCAGGCTACGGAAAGTGAAAACCGGTATTCAGGACAACAGTCACATCACCATCACCGAAGGACTGAAAGCAGGGGATGAGGTCATCAGTGGGCCTTACCGGGCGGTTTCAAAGACCCTTAAAGACGGTGATAAAATCAAGGCGGTTGACAAGGAAGAGTTGTTCAGGAAGTAGGGGAGTCGGATAATCATGGCGTTAATTCTGAATATTGAGACAGCAACGGCTGTCTGCAGTGTCTGTCTCTCTGATGGGGAAAAAATACTCGCCCTCAGAGAAACTTCAGAGCACAACTCCCATTCGAGGGTAGTCACCGTGTTTGTGGACGAGATCTTCCGGGAAACCGGCATAGCGCGATCCGCCCTCGATGCGGTGGCAGTGAGCAAAGGCCCCGGCTCTTATACCGGTCTCAGGATTGGCGTTTCGACCGCCAAGGGACTGTGTTACGGGCTCGATAAACCCCTCATCAGTGTTGCAACACTCGAATCCATGGCATGGGGCATGAAGCAGACAGTTTCACTGCCTGAAGACGGGCTGCCTGTGGTGTATGTTCCGGTGATTGATGCCCGCCGGATGGAAGTTTATACCGCACTCTTCGATGCATCGCTGAAGCAGCTCAGGGAAACCTCGGCCGACATCATCGATGCAGCGTCGTTCAGCGATCTGGCCCGGAACCACCGGCTGATACTGGGTGGAGACGGAGCACTGAAATGCCGGACTGTGCTGAATCATCAGAACATCCTTTTTGCTGATAATTTCGGGGTCTCTGCCAGGTATATGGTATTGCCGGCTGGCAGGAGTTTCGATGCAGGATTGTTTGAAGACACCGCTTATTTTGAACCGTTTTACCTGAAGGATTTTATTGCCGGGAAACCAAAAGTCAAGGGACTTGATTAAGGATTCAGGCCTCCTGTCTGAATTTAATCAAGGTCCCTCACCACAGTTTTCATGCTCTCGTTCCGGTTGATCTTTCCGCTTTCCGTATAGGCAAATTTCCTGCTGAACAGGATTTTCCTGGGCATCTCCTCCCTGATGAGGACCGTTTTTAAGCGGTCAAGCATGCCGGTTACAGCATTGGTTTCGGGTATTTCAACCACTTCCAGCACCAGCACCGGTACCTCCCCGAGTTTTTCATCCGGCAAACCGGTAACGAAAAGGTTTCCCTCAATGATTTGTGCCGCCTTCCTTTCGATCTGTTCGGGATGCAGTTTACGGCCGCCGCAGTTGATCACAAAATCTGCCCTGCCGAGCCATTCGAAGGTTCCGGCAGAGGTCATCCTGACCATATCGTTGGTAACGATGGTGCCACCTTCAATGAAAGGCACGGCAGCCGTCAGGCATCCCCTGGCATCAGTGCCCGGGGTTATTCCCGGCAAGGTGGTAAATTCCCTGGAGCGGAAAGGACCGTTCAAGCGCCTCACCGCAATGTGGGAAAGGGTTTCGGTCATTCCATAGGTCGCAAAGAAATTGCCCGGAAGCATTTCCAGTTTCCTCTCCAGCACCGGGGTGAGGGGTGCCCCGCCGATAATCAGGGTGCCGATGGATTGCAGCTTCAGAGCTTCTTCGGGAACCTGCAGTGAATTGTATACCTGTGCCGGTACCATGGCAGCAAAATCAATTCCGGTTTCGTCAGTGACATGCTCCAGCGGCGAACCTCCGGGAGGAACCGTGATCAGGTTCATCCGTTGAACCATTGCCCTTACCACCATCATCATGCCGGCTATGGTGGTTGTGCTGAGGCATAGCAGGGCATTGCTTCCTTCCCTGAGGCTGAAATGCATTACGGTCATCCTGGCCGAGGCAACCATGGCCTTTTTACTCACGTTTCGTGCTGCCGGGGCGCCGGTTGAACCGGATGTAAAAACTTCCATGAAGTCAGCGCTGCCGGTCCACTGCAACAGAAAAGCACCAAGTGCCTGCTCCCATGCTGCAGGAGATTCCTCCTTCAGTTTTCGGGCAAGCCTGACCAGGTCCCCGCCCTGATAGGGAATTCCGTTGAGGATGATTGAGCCGGGAATTTCTGACATAGGTACGGATGGTTAGATAAGGGATGTTAAATCCAGCGTTTTCTCCGGATTGTAACGCACAAACCCGTTGATGGTTTCAATGGGAGAAGGGATGGTAAATGTATAGAGGTCACCGGTGCCCAGTCCCTGTACCTGCCTGTTGCCGGTGAAGGCTGTCCATTGAGCAAGGGCATTGAGCCCGACGCCCGATTCGAGGGCAGAATTGGTCCACCAGGAAATACCGGCTGTTTCGGCAGCCTCTGCCCAGTCACCTGCTGCACTGAATCCGCCCAGCAACGAGGGTTTGATTACAAGAAAGGCGGGTTTGATCAGCGAAAGCAGGCTTCTTCTGGCGTTGGGGAAAGTTACCCCGATCAGCTCTTCGTCGAGGGCAATGGCCACCGGAGAATCAGCACACAGTGCTGCCATGGCTTCGTGGTTTCCTTTCGGTATGGGCTGCTCCACCGAATGGATCTCATATCCTGCAAGGTGGTTCAGCATGTTCAATGCTCCGGCAGGAGTGTAAGCGCCGTTGGCGTCAAGCCGGATTGCGACCTCTGCTGCACTGAATTCCCGGCGTATGGATTTTATAACCGCGAGTTCTTCTTCCATAGGCCAGGCTCCGATTTTCATTTTGATGGTGTGATGCCCTGTCCGCAGCTTTTGTTCTATCTGTTTCAGCATTTCACCGGGGGAGCTCATCCAGATTAGTCCATGGTTGGGGATGGCTGTTTTTCCTTCAGTAAAGGAGGAGGGAAAACAGATCCCCCTGCCCCCGTTGTTGAGGTCGGCGAGAGCCATGGTGAAGGCAGTCTGTACAGCAGGCCAACCGGAGAGATCGCTGATGGTTTCTGCGGGAAGCCTGTTAACCTCGCGGCAAAGGGCGTCAATCCTGTGTTCAAGACCGGGCCGGTCGTCGGGACTGAGGCCGGGGATGATGCTGCATTCACCGGTTCCGGTCAGTCCGGGCTGATCAGTGTCGCGCAGAAATATGAAATAGCTTACCTTCTCCCTCAGCACTCCGCGGGAGGTTCCGGCTTCTCGGGGCGCGCGAGGGTTGCCTCTCGGGCCG
>CALMDN010000294.1 GCA_937864935.1 uncultured Bacteroidales bacterium | reverse complement strand
CATTGTGACACATCACCATGGTGAGGGTTATGGTTGCACTGGATGATTGAATGAGCAGTGTTATTCCAAGTCCGATGCCGGTAAATAATAGGAGGGAAAGGGTGCCGTGATCAGAAATTCCGCTGATATATGATACCATAGCTGAATCAGCAGTCACCTCAGGAAGTGCATTTTTCATGAATTGCAATCCGAGGAACAGCATGACGAAGCCCAGAATAAACTCACCAACAGCTTTATTGCGGGTGGATCTCAGAAACAGGAGTGGTAATGACAATCCTGCCAAAGGAAGCAGAATCACACTAAATTCAAGGTGAAACCCGAAATATGTAACGAGCCAGGCAGTTACCGTAGTGCCGATATTGGCACCCATCATAATCCCGAGTGCCTGTGATAAAGTGAACAGTCCGGCATTTACAAAACTGACGAGCATCACAGTAACAGCAGAGGAGGATTGTATAATGCCGGTAACAATGGTTCCGGATATGATTGCCCGAACAGGGTTGGAAGCTATGGATGCGAATATGGTACGTAGCCGGTCTCCGCTTAATCGCTGCAAGGATTCACTCATCAGCTTCATTCCGTAGAGAAACAAGGCCAGGGAGCCTAAAATGGTGAACACCAGTATTATAGTATCTGTAAGCGGCATACCTGTTGATGATTGTTGGGATGAATTACAAAAGCAAAATTACTTACAATAAGACTTCGCATTGAGAATCCGGATGATTTTCCCGATCGGCTTTTCTTTCATGTATGCAACAAAACCTCTTCCACGGAAAATCCGGTGAAAAGTTAACAATAAATTAACATTGGCCGACACACCCTGAGGACTATCAGAGTACTTTTGCAAAAATTTTAACATTGGTAATTGACTTAGATAATTACTCTGAATTTTAAGGCTTATGAAACTCGATAAGATTTTTCAATTTCTTCTCCCGAAAGACACCAAGTTTTTCCCATTATTCAGCCAGGCATCGGCCAACCTTGTTAACTGCAGTGTTGAGTTTCAGAAATTGTTAAACTGCTCAGATGAGGAAGAGCGCAACGAACTCGTAAAAAACGTTAAGAAGTTTGAGAAAACCGGCGACAGGATAACCGAAACGATTTTCGATGAACTGAATTCAACATTCATCACCCCGTTCGACAGGGAAGATATCCAGAAACTGGCAAACAGGATTGACAATGTGGTTGATTTGGTGAATACCTCTGCCAAACGAATTCAACTATATAAACTTGTTGATATCCCACCTGTTTTTCATAAAATGGCAGAACTCGTAACAGAAGCTTCCAAAGAGATTGATCTGGTGGTGAAGGGCCTCAATAAGATTCATGATATTTCGAGCTACAAAAACCATTGCCTCAGAATAGCTGAACTTGAAAATGAATCGGATGCTTTGAATTTCTCTTATCTTTCAGAAATATTTGATACCGAAACCAATGCCATCAGTCTGATTAAAAAGCGAGATGTGCTGAATTCACTGGAAAAAGCCATGGACAGGTGTGAAGATGTGGCCGACATCCTGAATACAATTCTGGTGAAATATGCCTAAACGCTGAAATTATGGACTTTAATTTTGTTTTACTCATCGTTATCGTTGTACTGGCTTTTGGTTTTGACCTCATCAACGGTTTTCATGATGCAGCCAATTCCATCGCCACGGTTGTATCCACAAAAGTTCTCACACCGTTTCAGGCTGTTCTCTGGGCTGCTTTTTTCAATTTTGTAGCTTATCTGGTTTTTAATCTCCATGTGGCAGATACCATTGCCAAAACAGTAGACACCAGTGCCATTACCCTGGGGGTGATCCTCTCCGGTCTGATAGCTTCGATCATCTGGAATCTGCTCACCTGGTATCTCGGCATTCCTTCGAGTTCATCGCATACCCTGGTTGGCGGGTTTGCCGGTGCCGCCATCGCCCACACGGGTGGGTTCGATGTGGTTCATACGGGGAAGGTACTCAAAATCGTTGCCTTTATCTTTCTGGCGCCCTTTCTCGGTATGGTTATGTCGTATTTCCTGTCGGTGCTTATCCTGCATCTTACCCGTTGGGGAAAACCGGCTACACTGCACAAATGGTTCAAGAGTCTGCAGTTGTTGTCATCGGCAATGTTCAGTCTTGGTCATGGTGGCAATGATGCCCAGAAGGTAATGGGGATTATAGCAGCTGCCATGCTGGTTTATTTCAACGGCGTAGATCCTACCCTGATACCTGAATGGGCAAGAATAGAAATGGTTGATGGTAAGATACATGATATCCCCCACTGGATCATTCTTGGATGCTACACTGCCATCAGCGCAGGTACCCTTATGGGAGGATGGAGGATTGTAAAAACAATGGGAAGTAAAATTACCAAAATCACTCCCTTCGAAGGGGTGGCGGCAGAAGGAGCCGGGGCTATGCTGCTGTTCGGAACCGAAGCATTCGGCATCCCTGTCAGTACAACCCATACCATTACCGGTGCCATCATGGGTGTTGGACTTACCAAAAGGGTAAGTGCCGTTCGATGGGGCATTACCATCAACCTGCTGTGGGCCTGGATTCTTACCATTCCTGTTTCCATGGTGCTTGCTGCCCTTGTTTATTATCTGATGAACCTGTTCATCTAACCTGAGTAAGGCATCGTTTCTACTCTTCAGAGGCTTTCTCACCTGCATCCTTCCTGTATTACAATTATTCAGGCTTCCGGCTCATGGATTAACAGTACCTTTGCCAGCCAAACTCAATACATGGTTCAGATATTCCTCAGCCGTCTGGGCATCAGCCAGCTAAACCCTATGCAGCAGGCTGCTTCAGCTGCGATTCAGCAAGGAAAAGATGTGGTGCTGTTGTCGCCAACAGGCTCAGGGAAAACCCTGGCTTTCCTTCTCCCCGTGATGGGATTGTTTGACTCGGACAGGAAAGGCGTTCAGGCCTTGATTCTGGCTCCATCGCGCGAACTGGTTTTGCAGATAGAACAGGTTTTTAAAAAGCTGCAGACCGGTTTTAAAGTAAACAGCTGTTATGGCGGTCATCCTGTTGCAACGGAGCGCAACAACCTGAAAGAACCTCCGGTGCTGCTGATCGGCACGCCGGGCCGCATTGCAGACCATATCCGCCGGGAACATATTGACCTTTCGGGGATCCGCACCCTGGTTCTCGACGAGTTTGACAAATCCCTCGAACTGGGATTTCAGAAAGAGATGGAGTTTATCACCGGAAGACTGGGCAATTTAACCACCCGCATCCTGACTTCGGCGACAAACATTGGTGTAATTCCCGGGTTCACCGGTGTAATTAATCCTGAGGTTCTTGACTTTACCACCAATGCTTCGCCTCAACAACTGAAACTTCTGGCAGTCAGATCGGGAGGTACCGACAAACTGGAAACCCTCTTCAACCTTGTCTGTTATCTGAAAGATGAGGCGAGCCTGATATTCTGTAATCACCGCGAGGCCGTTGACCGTATCAGCGGGCACCTTACAGAAATGGGCCTCACCCATGGGATTTACCATGGTGGGTTGGAGCAGGAAGTCCGGGAACTGGCCCTTATCAGGTTCAGAAACGGTACACACCACATACTGCTCACTACCGATCTTGCCTCGCGCGGACTCGATATCCCTGAGATCAGGCATGTAATTCATTACCAGTTTCCTGTAACTGAAACCTCATGGACACACCGCAATGGTCGCACGGCCAGGATGCATGCCTCCGGTATAGCCTGGCTGGTAATGGCCGGGGAAGAAAAAATTCCGGCTTATATAACCGGTCAACCACAGTTTGTGGATGTTTCGTCAGCACTGCAACTTCCTGAACCTTCCCGCTGGGAGACCATTTACATCGGTCTGGGCAAAAAGGATAAACTGAGCAGGAGTGATGTAGCCGGCTTTTTAATGCAGAAGGGAGGTCTTGATAAGGATGAACTTGACAGGATAGAAATTCTGGATTATGCCTCCTTTGCGGCGGTCAGCCGTGAGAAAGTGAGCCGTTTGCTGAGCAGGGTTGCCGGTGAGCAGATT
>CALMDN010000293.1 GCA_937864935.1 uncultured Bacteroidales bacterium | reverse complement strand
GCATTTCGAAGTGAACCGGCTGCACCAGGCGACGGGCTTCGGGCAGGTTCGACCAGATGTCGGTGAAAGCTGCCATTGGAATGTCAGGCAGCGACATTGCCGGTATGGGTTCCGGGATATCCGGAAGT
This sequence comes from uncultured Bacteroidales bacterium, assembly GCA_937864935.1. Lineage (GTDB taxonomy): Bacteria > Bacteroidota > Bacteroidia > Bacteroidales > Lentimicrobiaceae > Lentimicrobium. Next base: position 5,806 of record CALMDN010000293.1, on the reverse strand, counting down.
TTCTCTCCTTCAGGCAGGCAGGAGCCGATCAGCTTGCGAAGGGCGTGGTATTTGGGTGTGGCATTGCCCTGTTCGTTGATGGGGGCATCGTAGTCGTAGCTGGTTACATCGGGTTCATAACCTTTACCACCCGAATTGGCTCCGGCGGTATAGCCGAAATTGGTTCCACCATGTATCACATAGAAGTTGAACGATTTGCCGGTTTCCATCAGAAACCTGACTTCTTTCAGCAAGGCTGCGGTATCGGGTCTGGCCCATTGTTCGCCCCAGTGCGTGAGCCAGCCCGGGTAGGTCTCTGAACTGAAAACCGGCACTCCCGGATTCATGGAAAACGCCAGGTCGAAGCACCCCTGGTCGTACCCGGAATCGAGCCCCACTGCGCATCCCGGCAGGCTGCCGGCTTCGAGCATATAGGGTGTTGGCCCGTCGCCTGTGAAAAACGGCACCTCAATACCCTGACGGCGCCATGCTTTTTCCAGGGCAAACAGATAATTCCGGTCATTTCCGTAACTGCCGTACTCATTCTCGATCTGCAGCATCAGCAAAGGGCCGCCATGCGTCACCTGCAAAGGCTTTATAACACCGGCCAGGGCCCCAATGTAGCGTTCAGCAGCAGCCATATAGCGCGGATCCATACACCGGACTTTGATGTCGGGCGTTTTCAGCAGGTAGGAGGGCAGCCCGCCGAAATCCCATTCTGCACACACATAGGGGCCCGGACGCAAAATCAGCCACATGCCCTCCTGCTGCACCAGTGTGGCAAAACGGGCGAGATCACGGTTCCAGGTGGTGAAGTCAAACCGGCCTTCCTCTACTTCATGATGGTTCCAGAAAATATACGCGGAAATGGTATTGCAGCCCATGGCTTTTGCCATTCGGATGCGGTGCTGCCAGTATTCGGCCGGTATCCTGGCCGGATGCAGCTCACCGCTGATCATCTGAAAGGGCTGACCATCGAGCACAAAACCACGGCCTTCAAACCCGAATGTATGGGGTGCCTGCTGCGGAAAAGCCGGGCAGGAGAGGGCGGCCGTCAGCAGAAAAAGTAACAGATGTTTTTTCATCTTTTCTGATGCATTTGGAAGTTAGTCAATCCTGATTTCCTGTATGTGCAACTGTATCGCACCTGAAAAGCCTGAACCCGTTTTCGCGCGGAATGCAATGGATCCGGGGTCTTTCAGCGGGAATGCCGTGATGTTGATGGTGCAGCTAAGTCCGTCTTCCGCCAGGCTTGCCAGAACGGGGGTTTCAATTCCCTTGAGGATGAGGCTGGCTTCGGTGATGGGGATTTTATCGCCTGTGCTGATGTGTTCTGCCGTAATCCTGTATTGTCCCGGCAGGCTGATCACTGCGGAAAGATCGGTGGTGAACTGTCGGGATGAGGCGCCATTGACTGCCTGAGCAGAAAGTACAGTGTCGAGGGCGGCAGCGTTTCTTTGTCCGCGGATCCAAAGGTTACCCATATCATCCCGGGCAGGATCGGCAACATCATGCATGTTGGAATCACCAACATAAAAGACCGCCAGTTTGCTGATTACCGCAGGCAATGCACTTTCAGTCACCCTAAGCCTGATTTCCCTCACTTTTACGGGCAGGAACTGCTGAATGCGGTGTTGCCCGACGCTGAGTCCCGATGCGATAACAAACCATGCATCCCCGTTGCGTCCTTCGGCAACATACCGGCGGACACGTTGCCCGAACGAAAGGTCCTCCCTGATGACCAGGTGATCGATCAGGATCTCCCTGCCCGGGACAAGGCAGAGTGTGTCGCCCTTGCCGGAAGTCTCCGCCAGGCTGTGTCCGAACCTTCTGCTGATTTCATTGCCGAATGCTTTGTAGAGGGCTACATCCTCGTCGGGGATCAGTCCGCTGGTGTCGGGTGAAGCGTTAAGCAGCAACTGGGCTCCGCGCCCTGCCGATTTGTAGTAGATGGTCATCAGTTCATCCAGCGATCGCAGGTTCCTGTGGTTTTCGGGACTCCAGAACCAGTTGTGGTTTTTGAGCGGGACATCCACTTCCACCGGCATCCAGCAGTCACCGCCGGGGTCGCCATGTGCAGCCGTGGAGGTGCCGGTAGCTGCATCGCTGCAGCGAAGGGTATACCACAAAGGATAAGGGGCATAGCCACCCTCGTTGCCAACCCAGCGGATATCCGCAAAAGGGCCCTGAAAAACGATGGCATCGGGTGCATGGCTCCGGATGATGTCTTTCAGGGGAACCACCACACTGCCGTCGAACCAGATCTCGGTTACATCCGGAACCCTGGTAAGAACTTCGGTCCATTGCCTGCGCAGTACCTGATTGTAGGCTTCCTGCTTCGCGGGATCACGGGTGCGGCCGCCACCGCCGAGGTAAGCGCCCCACGATTCATCGCCCGGATAGATGTAAATACCGAGTTTCATCCCACGGCTCCTGCAGGCTGCAGCCAGATCGGCCAGTACATCGCCTTTGCCATTTCTATACGAAGTGTTTTTGATGCTGTAGTCCGTGGTTTCAGTCTGCCACCAGCAAAAGCCTCCGGCATGTTTGGCTACAAAAACTATCATGCGGGCGCCCCACGATTCTGCCACATCAATCCATTGGTTCACATCGAGTTTCGATGGGTTGATTCTATCCAATGGGGTGCTGTGATTGTCGTATTCGGTTCCCTGCCAGGCCGCAGGATCGAAATGCACAAACATGGCGCGTTCTGTTTCCTGCCACATCCGCTGTGCAGGCGTTGGCAGGGGCAGAAGTTTTGTACCTCCCGGATGCTGGGCATTGATTAAGGATACAGAGGAAAAAAGCAGCAGGATGAGCAGGATGGTTTTACGTTTCACGGCTGTTTGAATTACCGCCTAAATGTAAAAAGTATTTGGCAATCAACGGTTGCCGGCAAAATGCTGAAATGAGAAATAACCAGAGATGATCTTATGAAAAAGGGCCGGGTAAGGTTATTCTTTTGCCTTGGCTTCATTCCAGAGCGCATCCAGCTCCTTCAGGCTCATGTCGTGCATCGACCGCTCGGTTTCGTTCACGCGCTGCTCTAAGTAGTTGAAGCGGCGGATGAATTTTTTGTTGGTGCGTTCCAGGGCATCTTCGGGGTTGATGTCAATAAACCGGGCATAATTGATGAGCGCGAACAGCAGGTCGCCGAATTCATCTTCAATCTTGTCGGGCGAACCGCTGAGCTTTTCCACCTGAAGCTCAGCCAGCTCCTCCTGCACCTTGTCCCACACCTGATGGGCATTGTCCCAGTCGAAACCGACTCCCCTCGCTTTCTCCTGTATCCTGTAGGCTTTTACCATGGCCGGTAAAGATCCCGGCACCCCACCAAGCACGGTTTTTCGCTCCTGTCCCTTGGCCCCTTTCTCGGTCAATTTGATCTTCTCCCAGTTGTTCTTCACCGTTTCTGCATCATTGGCAGTAACATCACCATAGATGTGCGGATGGCGGTGAATCAGCTTGTCGCAGATCCCGTTGAGTACATCGGTGATATCAAAGGCCTTTTGTTCGGAGGCGATCTTGGAGTAAAATACCAGGTGAAGCATCAGGTCGCCGAGCTCTTTTTTAATCTCTGCCATGTCTTTTTCAAGAATGGCATCGCTGAGTTCATAGGTCTCCTCGATGGTAAGGTAGCGCAGGCTCTCGAGGGTCTGTTTCCTGTCCCAGGGGCAACCAGCCCTGAGTTCATCCATAATGTTGAGCAGTCGTTCAAAAGCCTTTAAGCGTGGGTCCATGATTCAGACAGGTTGAAATTGGGTTTGTTCAGTGTATAGTATTCTGACAATCAATGTTGTGTAAATATCAGCAATACCAGGCCAGACAGCAGCGTTTAACTTATCGTGACGGTGCAAAAGTAATCAATAAGCCGGAAAGGTTTTTGTATTTTTGTTAACCTCCTCAACCTCGAAAACCTGCTTTGAGAAAACCGGAACGATACCGATGGTTCAGCCCCGGCTGTTGCCTTGTCATTTCACTCCTGTGGATACTTCAGGCCTTACCGGCCGTTGCACAGCACCGGTTTCAGGCATCAAACCTGTTGTTTGAGCCCCGGGCAAATTACGGGTTTCTCATCGCCCACCATGTGGAGATGGAAATCTACAACAGCCATTTCCCATCCTTCGAATTCTCGGTTTCACAGGCTACCTATGGACGGCAGCGCTGGGAAGCCTTCTACAACTATCCGGTGACAGGTGTTACCTATTGGAATGCCTGGCTCGGAAACTCAGAAGACCTGGGGCAGGCCCATGCCTTGTTTCCATACATCAGTTTCCCCTGGCTGAAAACCGACAGAAACGAGTTGAATTTCAGGGTGGGGGCAGGCCTGGCTTACCTCACCCGGAAGTTCGACAGGATTGAGAATTACAAATATACCGCCATCGGATCGCACCTGAATGCAGCCATTAACCTGATGGTTGAGTACCGCTGGAAACCCGTAAGTTACCTTCAGTTATCGGCCGGACTGCAGCTGATGCATTTTTCAAACGGATCTACAAAAACCCCGAACTATGGTCTCAACATACCCGCCGTAAGTGGGGGTTTGGCTTTCAGGCTTAACAAAGAGAACAAATACATCCGCCGCAGGGCGCGGCCCGACCTGCGCATGTTTGAGTTTGACGGCAAGGAAACCCTTGAGATGAAAATCGGGACCACCCTTGCAGTAAAAGAAATCGGGGATGCCAACGGCGAACGGTATGCGGTATATGCGGCTTCCCTCAGCGCCCTGAAAAACCTAGGGTACAAAAACAAGCTGGGCTTTTGCTTTGATGTCTCCTGGGATGGCTCCGATGCACTGCTGGTGGCCCGCACCGAAAACGAACCCTATCCCGCGCACAAACTCACCAAGCCCGGTATCAGTGCTGCCTATGAAATGGTGCTTTCGCGCCTCTCATTTGCCTTTAATTTCGGATTTTACCTTGGAGGAAAAGATAAAAGCGAAGGGATGACTTATTACAAAGCAGGAATCAATTACCTCATCACCAAAAATCTAACCACAAACCTCACACTCAAAACCCATTTTGCCAGGGCCGATTTTGTCGGCATCGGACTTGGCTACAGGTTTAAGTGGGGGTATTACCTGAAATAACATCTCCCTGAACCGGCGCTATGGAATTTAAAGGCGACAACAGCAGATGAACAACAGACAACTGAAACTCACGGACGAACAGCGGCAGCGGTATTTAAATACTGCGTTAGCCTTTGTGCTGAGAGCGCAGATGATGCTGACAGCAGCAGGGGTGCTTTGTGCTGTTTTCTTCAGCGGTTGCAACAGGGAACAACTCGACGACTGTTATACCAGAACCGGCCCTGAAACAACGGAAGTGCGCCAGGTAGAGGATTTTCAGCGCATCGGACTCTACGACAACATCAACCTGGTACTGGTACCCGGTAATCAGGCTGCCGTTGAAGTGAAATGCGGAGAAAATCTGATTGATGCCATAAAAACCGAGGTTAAAGACGGGACCCTTACCATACGAAACATCATGAAATGCAACTGGGTGCGCAATTACGACCGCGAAATAACCGTTACAGCCACTGTGCCGCATCTGGTTGAATTGCGGTATGAAGGTTCAGGCGATGTCAGTACTGCGGGACAGCTCCGGCTCGATTCACTTCAGTTGAGCATCTGGGGTGGCGCCGGTTCGTTTACCCTCGATGTGGATGTACCGGTTCTCCGCCTGGCTGAACACTATGGCACTGCCGACATCACAGTGAAGGGGAAAGCCCTGATAACGACCATTTTCGCCAACAGTTTCGGGCCGTTTTATTGCAGCGATCTGATTTCCAATATAGTGTATATCCGGAACAACGGAAGTAACGAATG
>CALMDN010000292.1 GCA_937864935.1 uncultured Bacteroidales bacterium | reverse complement strand
AGCAAAGAGCGAGCTGATTCCGCCTACCCAGGCCACCACATGCAGCGCATCGGGGGCAACCATCGAATAAACCGGAAACAATCGTGCAACCAGATAAACACCGGCAACAACCATGGTTGCCGCATGAATGAGGGCCGAAACCGGGGTAGGACCTTCCATGGCATCGGGCAGCCAGATGTGCAGCGGAAACATGGCCGATTTACCGGCACCACCCATGAAGATAAAGATCAGGGCCCAGGTAAGTACACTCAGTCCCATGAAGGTGGCACCGCCCGTCTGCAGCATGGCTGGTCCGGTCGGACTCACCAGGGTTCTGAAATCAAAGGTGTCGGTCATAAACGACAGCATCAGGATTCCGATCAGAAATCCGAGGTCGGCAAAACGGGTAACGATAAATGCCTTTTTCGAGGCCGAAACAGCACTCGGTTTTTCGTAGTAGAAGCCAATGAGCAGGAAAGACGATACACCCACCAGTTCCCAGAAGATATACATCTGGAAAATGTTGGTAGCCAGCACCAGCCCCAGCATGGAGAAGGTAAACAGCGACAGGAAGGTGTAAAAGCGCGCAAATCCCCTTTCACCTTTCATATAACCAAGGCTGTAGATGTGCACCATAAAGGAAACAGTACTCACCACGATCAGCATCATCACCGAAATGGGGTCGAGCAGGATACCCAGATTGATGGTAAGTTTTTCGGTGAGGTGAAGCCATTCAATTTCAAATGCTTTCATGGCCTGATAGCCTGAGCCGTGCAGGTGATCGGTCCAGAAATACCGGATGGCGGTGAGGTAGGAGAGGATGGTTACCGCAAACAGGCCGGTGGTGCCGATAAGCCCTGATACCTTCGGGTTCATTTTATGGCCGGCAAGTCCGGTAAACAGGAACACTGCCAGTGGTATCAGCGGGATAAGCAATGTGTAGGTGTAATCGATCATTTGCTGATTTCCTTTCGGGTTAACGTCTTGATGTCTTTAACTAAAATTTCATTTCATCTACCTTGTCCACATCGATGGAGCGGAAGTTGCGGTAGATGTTGATGATGATGGCAATGGCCACAGCCGCCTCGGCAGCCGCCACGGCAATCACAATCAGACTGAAAAAGTGGCCGTGCAGGTTCTCAGGATACAGAAAACGGTTGAATGCCACAAAGTTGATGTTTACTGAATTGAGAATCAGTTCAATCGACATCAGCATGGTGATGAGGTTACGGCGGGTAAGAAAACCGTAGATTCCCGTGAAAAACATCAGGGTGCTGATGATCAGGAAATACTGTAATGGAATGGTTCCGGTCATGTTATGCTGTTTTTCTTTACCTGTTTTATTTTTTGTTTCCTTTGGCGGCCATGTTTTCCTTACGGGCAACAATGATGGCTCCGATCATGGCAGCAAGCAGCAGTATAGAGACCACTTCGAAGGGGAGTGCATAGCCGTTCTCGTTGTAAGATACCAGAGCCCTTCCGATGTTTTTGACATCCGATGGCATTTCTGTCACCGATTTTTCGGGGAAGGAATACTTCAGTATGGTGATCAGGGTCAGCGCAGCGCCAGCCACCGTGGCCAGAGCCGACATCAGCCCCTGAAACCTGCCGGCCATCTCAGCCCGCTCGCTGATGTGACTGGTCAGCAGGATGGAAAAGATGATCAGTACAATGATACCTCCTGCATAGACGGTTAGCTGCACCGCCGCCAGGAAGTTGTAGTTCAGCATAAAATAGAGGCCGGCTGTGCTTACCAGGACAAACAACAGGTAAACTGCCGCCCGCAGTATCCTGCGGCTGGTAACCGTGAGAATCGAGAAAATGACAATCATTCCCGATAGCATAAAAAACAAGATCTCGCTGTTCATGATATATCGTCAGTCAGTTATTGTTCAGACTATTCTTTAACACCTTCCATGATCTTCGATCCGGGCTGGTTGAGCACTTTGGTAAGCAGGGTGCGGTCCCAGACTGCATGTTCGAAGCGCTGTCCCATCACAATGGCTCCGGTAGGGCAGGCCTTGATGCAGAGGTTGCAGAAAGTGCACATGCCCAGGTGATAGATGTGCTGGTCGATGGCCCTTTTCTTTTTACCTTCCTCGTTCACCAGGGTTTTGGTGATGATTTCGATGGAGCCGTTGGGACAGTTGATTTCACAGATGCCGCATCCGGTGCATTTGTGTTCGTTGTTCTCGTTGTGCGGCATGATGACCTCACCCCGGAATCGATCGGCGATCTTCAGGGTGTCCCTGTTCTCGGGATATTGCTGGGTAACATGCTTCCAGGGGGTAAAGAAGTACTTTGCCGTAACCCGCATGCCGGTGAGCAGGGTCCATATTCCCTGGAGAATTTCCTTTATGTAGTTGTATATTGCTTTCATGTTTCAGGTTTCGGAATTAAAAATGCAGCCCGAAGAGCACAACGGCAGCCATCAGTAAAATGTTGAACAGGTTGATGGGCAGCAGGTATTTCCATTCGAGGTTGAGAATCTGGTCAACACGAAGGCGGGGGAAAGTCCACTTGAACCACATCATGAGAAACATCACCGCAAGTACCTTAAAGAAGAACCAGAACAGTCCGGGGATCAGGTCCATAATCTGGTTGAAGCCTTCGAAATCGCCGAAATGCAGGGGCATCCAGCCGCCAAGGAAAACGGTGGTGGCCATGGCAGCCACGATGAAGAGGTTGATGTATTCGGCCAGAAAGAAAAAGGCAAACTTGATTCCTGAATACTCGGTGTGGAATCCGGCCGTGAGTTCCGATTCGGCCTCCGCGAGGTCGAAGGGCCCGCGGTTGGTTTCGGCGGTACCGGCAATCACAAACACGAAAAAGGCAATAACGGCCGGCACGTGTCCTTTGAAGATAAACCACAGGTCGCGCTGGCCCTCAACGATGCCTGAAATCTGCATGGTGCCGGCCAGGATGATCATGGTGATGAGCGAGAGGCCCACCGAAAGCTCATAGCTGACGATCTGTGCTCCCGAGCGCATGGCACCGATGAGTGAGTACTTGTTGTTGGAACTCCAGCCGGCGAGCAGAATTCCGATAACGCCTACCGAAGAAACCGCGGTTACAAAGAAAATCCCGATGTCAAAATCGAAGGTTACCAGGCCGGGGGCAAACGGAATCACCGAGATGACGAGGAAGCTCACGATGATCACGATGAAGGGTGCCAGGTTGTAGAGGAATTTGTCGGCATTCTTCGGGGTGATCAGCTCCTTCATCAGCAGTTTGATGAAGTCGGCAATGGTCTGCAGCAGTCCCCAGGGGCCAACCCTCATGGGACCCAGGCGCTGCTGGAATGCCGCACACACCTTGCGTTCTGCATATACGAGAAACAGTCCGAACAGGGCCACAAAAAGCAGGTATGCCAGTCCGACAATGGTCCATTCGATGGCCAGCACAGCTGTTGGCGAGAGCTGTGACGAGAGCCCGTCGTGAATGGATTTTGTGAATGTTGTGAAATCGTAAATATTGAATGCCATCGCTGATTGATTGGATGTTATATTCAGAATTTTAACGGTCAATATCGGGTATCACCAGGTCGAAAGTCGACATGATGGCCACCAGGTCGGCAATCTTCCAGCCTTTGGCAATGTGGTTGATTGCAAACAGGTTGGAGAATCCCGGAGAGCGGAACTTTACCCGGTAAGGGTTTTTCTTTCCGTCGGAAACGATGAATACACCGAACTCACCGCGGGCAGTCTCCACACGCTGGTAAAATTCGCCTTCGGGCAGTTTGACCACACCTTTCATCTTCACGGCATGGTCGCCTTCGGGAATGTTGTCGATGAGCTGCTCGATGATGCTGATGGATTCCCACATCTCGGCCATGCGCACCTGATAGCGGGTGTAGGTATCGCCCACATCGCTCAGAATTTCCTTGAACTGAACCTTGTCGTAGGCGCTGTAAGGCCTGTGTTTCCTGAGGTCGCAGGCAAAGCCTGAAGCACGGGCTGTGGGACCGGTTACACCCCAGGCAATGGCATCTTCCTTTGTAAGGTAAGCCACCCCTTTGGTACGTTCGGTGAAAATCACATTGCCTGAAAGCAGACGCTCGTATTCGGGAAGCTTGGTTTTGAATTTTTGGATGAAGGCTTTCACATCGCGCTGGAAGTTCGGATGGATGTCGAACATCACTCCGCCGGGGATGTTGTAATTCAGGGTGAGGCGGGCACCGCAGGTCTCCTCAAAGATATCGAGGATGTCTTCGCGGTCGCGCAGTCCGTAAAAGAAGGTGGTCAGCGCGCCCATGTCCATCCCCATCACGCACCACCACAACTGGTGCGATGCCAGACGGGAAAGTTCGGCCATGATGGTGCGGATGTACTTAACGCGCTCCGGAACCTCTACCTGAAGTGCATTTTCAACACACAGCGCCACCGCTTCGGTGTTCTGTATGGCCGAGAGGTAATCCATACGGTCGGTGAGGTGACCAAGCTGAGGGTAGGAGAGGGACTCAGCCATCTTTTCGATACCGCTGTGGATGTATCCGATGTGCGGTTGTACATTGTGTACGATTTCTCCTTCCAGTTGCACCAGCAGGCGAAGCACGCCGTGGGTACTGGGATGCTGTGGCCCCATGTTGATGAGATACTCGTCGGTACGGATCTCATCGTTGGTAATCATTACTTCTTTTAACTCATCCATGGTTATCGCGATACGATGTGAATGTCGTCTTTATAATCCTTGCGCAGGGGGTAGCCCCAGTTGTCGTCGAGAAACATCCGCCTCAGGTCGGGATGATTGCTGAAGCTGATGCCAAGCAGGTCGTAGGCTTCACGCTCGTGAAACTCGGAGGTTGGCCAGAGATCGGCCACCGAGGGGACCACCGGCGTGGTGCGGTCAGCGGTATGAACTTTTACAACCAGCAGGTGCTTGTGGGTGGTTGATTCGAGGTGATAAACCATCTGCAGGGTTTCGGCCCGGTCAACACCGGTAACACAGATCAGGTAATCGAACGAGAGGGCCGGGTCTTCTTTGATCTTTTTCATGAAAGCATGAAAACCGGCCAGCGGAACCGTGGTCTCAACAAACTGGGGACCAGCAAGGGTATTTGCTTCTGCTTCTATGCCGGTAATGGCTGCAATCAGTGCTTCATTTGTCATCGCGGAAAATCTTTTGGTAAAAGAATGCTGATGAAAGCAGTTTATTTTTCTTTTTTCTTGCGTGAGTAGTTGCGCTCACGGCGGATCTTTTTCTGCAGCTGCATCATGCCGTAGAGCAGGGCTTCAGGCCTGGGCGGACATCCCGGCACATACACATCCACCGGAATAACGTGATCGGCACCCTTCACAATGGAATAACTATTGTAAAAGAAAGGACCACCCGAAACTGCGCAGGCACCCATGGCAATCACATACTTGGGGTCGGCCATCTGGTCGTAAAGACGCTTGAGCACCGGGGCCATCTTGTAGTTGATGGAACCGCTGATGATGATGAGGTCGGCCTGACGGGGCGTGGCCCTGGCAACTTCGAACCCGAAACGGGCCATGTCGTGACGCGATGCCCCGACTGCCATAAACTCAATGGCACAGCAGCGGGTTCCGAATGTGAGCGGCCACAGGGAGTTCGACCTCCCCCAGTTTACCAGGTCGTCGAGTTTTGCCATGATGATGCTCCCGCCCTCATGCGATTCGAGGATGGGGTAATCATTGATCTCAATGTCCTGTTTCTTTTTGATTATTCCCATTTGAGTGCATGTTTTTTCCAGCCATAGAGCAGGCCAAGTCCCAGAATGAAGAAGAAGATGACGATTTCAATAAAGGCAGTCACCCCTGTCTCAGCCATCACAGTGGCCCAGGGGAAAACAAAGACTGTTTCCACGTCGAATATCAGGAAAAGGATGGCAAACAGGTAGTAACCCACCGTATACTGCAACCATGATCCGCCTATGGTTTCGATTCCACACTCATAAGGTTCAAATTTGGCCGGGTTTGAGGATGTTGGCGGCAT
>CALMDN010000291.1 GCA_937864935.1 uncultured Bacteroidales bacterium | reverse complement strand
CCTGATCAAAGAGTCCGTGGGTAAGGTACTCCCCTGATGTGGGAGAATTGAAGTCCGGATCGTTTAGACGTGCGAGTAAAGCTTCAGAAGGGCCTGAATGGTTGGCGGGTACGGTAATGAATCCGATGATGGTCTTGTCGGACTTCTTGTTGTTGTTGAGCGACGCAAGGGCATCGATGAAGAGGTCGATTCCTTTGTTTCTGAATTCATATCTGCCGCTGTTAACAACCAGCAGACTATCATCAGGCAAATCGGCATTAAAGAGTGCACGCGTCACCTGCATTATCTTATGGCGGGCCATGCCCCGGCGGTTCTCAAACTCTGCGGGAGCAGGTACGAAGCTATCGTCAAAGCCGTTTGGTGTTACAACATCGGGTTGACGGGACAGGAAACGGGAGCATTCAACCGCGGTGATATCACTCACAGTTGTAAAGGCATCTGAGCTCTGAGCAGCAGCTCTTTCAAGGGAGAATTTGGAGACAATATCAAACCTCCTTGCAAGTCCATCTGCCTGATAATTAATATACTCACCATAAAGCGGAAGGTTATTTCCTGCAACAGCCCTGCCAATGGCGGTGGCGTGGGTGGTAAAGATACATCCGACCTGTGGCACCCTGTCGCGCAGATACAGCACTCCGGTGCCGGTCATCCATTCGTGAAAATGAGCTACAATACGGTCGTGTGAAGTAAGGTTGAATTCGTAAAAGCTTTCGATTACTTTACCGGCAGCATAGCCAAAAAGAGCAGGTTCCACGTAATCCCACTGGCCTGAAATAGAGTCGAGCTGGTATGTTTCCCAGAAATTCGCAAAGATTTTATCCTTGATTTGAAAATAAGGAGTGAAGTCAACAAGGAAAACAATCGGGTTGCTCTCGATGTTCCATCTGCCGATACGGATCCTCAGTCCCTGAGCTTCCGCATGTTCCCTCCAGGAGCGGTAGATGTATCTGTCTTCAATAAAATCGGGGTTTTTATCTGTTTCTTTCCACACATCTGGTCCGATCAGAATGTAATTATCTTCAAGCATTTTCTGTATTCCCGGGGCTTTGGTAGAAACTACGGTATAAATGCCACCGACCTTGTTACAGATTTCCCAACTTGTTTCGAAAAGATAATCAGGCTTTAGTTTTTGCTGTTGTGTCATGAGAATAGGGTATTATTCAACAATAAGGCCACTGCACAGAGGCAGGGGCCTTTAGGTACTGGTTCAGTTTAGGTTAATTGCCCGGAGCTGGTTTTGTAATCGTCGCATTCGAAATGATTTTCCGGGACTAAAAGAGTGATTTGATCAGGTCGTTTACCTTCTTACGGTACTTTTCAATGGCTGCTTTTCCCGGTTTGGTGGTTGATTTCAGTAAATCTTCAAGCTCTTTTCGTTTTGCAACCGGAAGGTTTTTCATAAGCTTTTCAACTTCCGATTCAGCCCTTCCCATGATGGAATGGGCCAGATCTTTCAGATCGAGCCTGGAAACCGCTGTATTCAGGTCTTTTTTTGAAAGACTGAAAATAATGTCATCTTCCGCTGCCGGAGCTGTCTTTTTAACACTTTTGGCTTTGGATGGCTGTTCGGTTTTAACTTTGGGTGCTGTTTTATTCAAACCAGCCGGATCTGGAATATTGAATATTTCGGTTTCTGCAACGGTTTTTTCGTCGTAATGCTCTACGCGGCCGATGAAGTCAGACAGAACATTCATGTAATTGATGAAGGCCTCATAAGGGGTTGAATAAGGATTAAAGTACTTATGAACTGCCCCGTCAGAGAACCATTTGGTACACATGTAATAAAAATGGTCTGAAGTCTGAAGATACAACCAGTCCTGCTGAATGTCCTTATTTCTGATCTGTTTTACTTTCTCCGAAATTTTGTAAAGACTTTCGAAGGCTTCATCCTGCATCTCATTTCCAAGCCAGGCAGTGAGGTCACGTTCTTCATCAGCCCAGGAGATAGGGTAAGGAACATTTACGGCGGCTACCGGCTGAAGTTTCTCAGCCAGCTGACTTGGGGTTGAGAATCCAAAATTTGTGCGTGAGAAAATCTGTTTGGGCAAGGCTTTCATGAAATCGAAAATGCCGGTCTCGGCCCACTGGTGTTCTCCGAACGATTCGTAATCAAGGAAAATATTGACAACCTGCTGATTTTTATCCGCACTGCCTATCCAAGTAGCAAATTTCTCGGCTGTGAGCGGCCATTCAATCCAGCTCTGGTTGGAGAAACGGAAGGCGATGTCATCGCTGAGCTGGTTGTTGCGCAGCAGCAGCTTCAGCTTGGGGGTTGTTCCGCTGCAATACAGGAAATTGGGGCTTTTCCAGCCCAGAATGTGCTTAGCCCCTTCAGTGAGCATCACATTGTATCCCATGTCATAAACCATGCTTCCGATGGCATCGGAATAGATGAGTTCGGTATTTCTGAAGGCAGTGGGGCGCACTCCGAATAACTGTTCAATTTTATCAGAATGGAGTTTTACCTGACGCTTGAATTCATCAGCATCTTTCAGAGCTACCAGGGAGTGGGCATAGGTTTCGGTCAGAAACTCAACATTTCCTGTAGCTGCCAGTTTCCTGAAACTATCGAGGGCTTCCGGGGCGTACATCTCGAACTGGTCGAGGGCATTCCCTGAAATTGAAAAACATACTCTGAAAGCAGCACCATATTCCTTGATAAGTCCGAGCAACAACTTGTTCATCGGCAGGTATGACCTTTCGACCACACGTTTTATGATAGACCGGTTCTGGTATTCGTCGTAATAATGATGGTTTGCTCCAATATCGAAAAACCGGTAAGTTTTGATTCTGAAGGGTTGATGAACCTGAAAATAAAAGCAAATTGATCTCATGGTGGTTTATTATGACAGTTATTATGATCTATTTAACGAGCGCTTTCTCATACACATCTTTGATGAGTCTGGCTGCATTTTCCCATTTCAGGTTATCAACTTCGTGGGCACCGTACTTGGAAAACACCGAAGAAAGGCTGTTGTAGCGAAGCAAAGCATAAATGGCATCGGCCATGGCATCGATATCCCAGAAGTCAACCTTCAACGCATGCTGAAGCACTTCGGCTACCCCCGATTGCTTTGAAATCACTACCGGGACATTTGAACGCATGGCTTCCAGAGGTGAAATACCGAATGGTTCCGAAACAGACGGCATTACATACACATCGCTCATGGCAAACATGCGGTCAACATTTTCGCCCCTGAGGAACCCGGTAAAATGAAATCTGGTAGCAATGCGAAGCTGAGCAACCCGGCGGATCATTTTCTCCAGCAGGTCACCTGTGCCGGCCATTACAAACCTGACATTGGGATCGCGCTGCAACACTTTGTAGGCTGCTTCAATAAAGTATTCAGGGCCTTTCTGAAATGTCACCCTACCCAGAAAGGTAACAATTTTCTCAGGCACATGTTTTTGTACATCAAGCAGTTCGCTTCTGTCGGTGGGTTCCACGGCATTGTGCACTGTGATGACTTTTTCAGGATCGATCCCATAGCGGTCGATGACAATATTGCGGGTAAGATTACTTACCGTAATTACCATATCAGCGGCTTCCATACCCTGACGTTCAATGTCATAAACCTGCTGGTTCACATTCTCTCCTGAGCGGTCAAACTCGGTGGCATGCATATGCACGACCAACGGTTTACCACTTGCTTTCTTGGCAGCGATGCCGGCCGGATAGGTAAGCCAGTCGTGGGCATGAATCAGGTCAAATTCCGAGTCGACCGCTATCTGGGCGCCGACAAGGGCATAGCGCGACACCTCTTCGAGCAGGTTGGCACCATACTTTCCGGAAAACGTGTATCTGGCATTGAAAATTGATTCTTCGGTTTCAGAATAATAAGCCTCGCCGGTTTCAATAAGGTTTTCGAAGGCTTCCGGTCCAACGTAGGGAACAAGGCTTGAATTTACTTCAAGATAGGTAATGTCTTTCCAAAAGTCCTGTTGTCCTGTTTTACGGATATCGATGGTTACATCACTGGCATTCACCAGTCTGACCGCTTCCTCGCTTTCATCGCCATAGGCTTTGGGAACGACAAATAAAACCTGAACTCCGTTTTTCAGCAGGCCTTTGGTCATACCGAAGCAGGCAGTGCCAAGCCCACCGGTGATGTGTGGCGGAAACTCCCAACCGAACATCAAAACTTTCATAAATAAATCCCTTCTTTAAATTTCAATGACTATTTGTTTACAATTTTGCCGAATACTGTCTTATTAACCAGTTGATCCTGAGCATTTCAGCTATGTTCCAGGCCTGTGAAATGGCTCCGCCTGCCTTGTGTGGAGGATCGCCATCATAAACTTCTGAAATGGTTCCTATCCCATGCTCAACCATTACTTCCTTGAATCCATTGTACAGATCGATGGCCATTTTAAGGCCCCCTTTTCCATGAATGGCCAGGTAGCCTTCAAGGAAATGTCCGAGAAGCCATGGGTAAACCGAGCCCTGATGATAGGCGTTATCGCGCTGCGTCTGATTGCCTGTATAAACACCTTTGTAAAGCGGGTTCTTCGGAGCCAGTGATCTCAAACCACGTATTGTAAGCAACTCGGATTTGAGACGCTCAAGTACCCCATTGCGCATCTCCTCATTGAGAGGTGAATAGGGCAGTGAGGTGGCAAATACCATATTGGGTCTGACAGAGAAGTCCTTGTAATCACCGTTGGTATAATCCGCCAGGTATTTTCTCTTAGGATCCCAGAAATTCGCAATGAATGCCTGCGGAAACGCAGCAGCTACTCCTTTCCATTCATTCACGAAATCTTCATCCCCTGCCTGGGTGGCAAGTTCAATGGCAAACATCAGGGCATTGTACCACAGGGCATTTACTTCAACTGTATAACCGATGCGGGGTGTAACCGGTTTTCCTTCAACCACGGCATCCATCCAGGTTACAGCGTAACCGGTTTCTCCAGCGTAAATCAGACCGTTATCGTGCATTTTGATGTTGTAAGCAGTACCGGCACGGAAACCTTCGAGAATGGTTTTCATTTTTTTTCCGTACTCTTTCCACAATCTGCGCGTGGTTTTGGTATAGAGGCCATATTGCTGCAATGCCCAGAAAAACCAGAGGGGGGCATCGGCAGAATTATACAGAGCCTGTTCGCCAATGCCCATATTCGGGAAAAGCGGTCCGCGCATCTCCTGAATGATGGTATCAATGGCTGCCTTTGCTGTTTTAAAATCACCGATAGCCAGTGTTAGACCGGGAAGAGAGATAAAAGTGTCGCGGCCCCACCGGCCAAACCATGGATAACCGGCAATGACCTCAACCTTTTTGGCCCGTCGCACCACAAATTGCTGAGCGGCATTCAGCAAACAGTTTTCAAAGCTGTCGCGGGGCACCCTGCGATCAATTTCGGTGAGATAGGATTTTTTCAGTATTGCCGGGCTGATCTGCTCAATACCAGCAGAGAAATAGATGCTCTCGCCCTTTGCTATCGGCATCTCAAAGTATCCCGGGGTATACAGATCCTCAAGATATTCATACCCCCTTGCCTTCTCGCGTATGTATTCAACATTGTAATACCAGTCAGGAACATGCACATAATCAGGGTCTTTTGAAAACTGAAGGTGCAGGTATGAGTATCCGCGATACATCCTGAGCCTGATACCATGTGCAATTGGCTCATAGCTGGTATCCACATCGTAGTTGGCTTTGCTCAGGGCATGTATATTTCTGAAAGCCAGAAACGGTCTGAAACGTATGATGGTGGGTGAATGGGCTTCGACAAGGGTATATTTGATAATCATGCGCCCGTCTTTGTGGGAGAAGAGCATCTCCTTGGTAAACTCTATCCCCCCCACCCCATAGGTAAGCTTTGGTATGGGCTCTGTGCTGAAATCCTTGAGGTATTTATGTCCTTTCGGAGAGAATACATCTCCCTGGTATTTCCTGATCCCCAGGTTAAACTCAGCATTGTGCTGAATCAGG
>CALMDN010000290.1 GCA_937864935.1 uncultured Bacteroidales bacterium | reverse complement strand
GAGGTCGAATTATTGCTTTGCGGAAACACTCGTGCCAGTCTCCAGTTTAAGAAAAAACAGTTATTGTTGTTAACAGTTTGAGAGAATATAGCAGTATACGCAAGCGTGTTTAAAAAAGATCATCTGGCGTTGGTATACCGAAGTCTGCACTCCCGCCAAACCTAGCCTCATTCAACCAGTTTCAGTCTGGGCAAAAATCTGAAATATCATACGATCCTGAAGTATTTATTCATACGGGTGAATTGTTTGACTGAACAGCAAGTCAGAATAAAAGGGCTTCTGTTAAAATACGGGTGTACATGATTAGAACTGACCTTCCGGCATTTGTGTTGCTTGTCTGCAAGGAACCGTATCATTTATAAAAAATAGGAAATCAAAAAAAAGGCCACCGGGTTGGTGGCCTTTTTCAGAGATGTTTTGGAACCAAACTTATTTACCGGTTACGAAATCATAACCCATGATCTCGGTGTCTTTGAAAACGGTCATTCCACCGGTTGCAACCATGTTGTCATAGATCATACCATTGGTTCCGAACAACAGTGATTTGGCATCATAACCCAGCAGACGCAGATAAGCAACCAGGTGACCACTGGTCTGGCCGGTGTAACAATAAACCACGATGGTTTTGTTGGTCGGGAGGGTTTTGAGATCGGCAGACAATTTGATTGATTCTTTCGGTGTGTACTGCATGGCACCAGGAATATGGCCCGGAGCAGCATACTGCGCAGCCGGCCAGTAGTTTACGATGTAATAATTGCTGAGGCTTCCGAATACAGTTGCGTTGGTAATCTTGGCAGGATCAAATCCTTCGGAGATGATGGTAGCGACCCTTGCTTCGAGAATTTCCTGTCCGGTGGTTTTACCTGTGCTCAGGGTTGGCAGTGAGCCGGCAGCTCCTTTTTCGGTAGCAGTTGAGGTAAACTGTGAAGCATAGGTGTTGCTGAGGCTGGATGACCACCTGTTAAAAGCAACATTCCATGAGCTCATTCCCCATTTCATAGAGTAAACTTTATCATATCCCATGAGGCGCAGAATGCTGGCTGCATAGGCAGCTGTCTGACCGGTGTAGCAAACAATCGCAACTTTGGTGTAAGAATCAAGATTTACACTCTTGATGTGGGTGAGGATGTCAGCAAATGCTACATTGTGTGCATTCTGAATATGGCCGGTTGCAAAGTCAGCAGCTGACCGGATGTCCATAATGTAAACCTGATTGGTTTCATTCAGGGTTTTTACTTCAGCGGCTCCGATGATGGCAGGCATGTCGGAATTGACATAATCTTTTCCAAGAGGAGAGTTGGCTGATTCAAGATACTCAGTAAGGACCTGTGATTCATCTATTTTTTCTTCCTCATCTTTTTTACAGGAGGTGAATATGAGTGAACCGATGAGTACACTGTACAGTAATAATTTCGCAGTTTTCATTTTTTTGGTTTTGGTTAGTGTTTGTTATTTAATTAGGGTTGTGAATCTATTTTGTGAACCATGAGGCTGGTAATTTATTGTCAACGACAATGCCCTCAGAGGCTTTTTTCTCCCATTCAAGCAGGTCTGTTTCAAAAAGGTAGAGGTCATAATTGATCAGAGCTCCGTTCTCGTTTCTGATATGGCAGTTCGACGAACAGGATTTACCGTCAGTAACCTTGGTTCTCGATGTCCATCTCAGGATGTTGTGGGGGGTTGTGAAGTTATAGGTCGGGAAGGCGTCGAAATTGGCATATTCCGCAACATCGTATTTTTCCCAGTTGTCGGGTGCGGCCAGGGTGCGCCTGACAAGCGTAAAGTCGAATCCCTGCTTGATGTCGGGTATGGGGTTCACCGCAATTTTAAAACCGAGGTATGAAGGAATTCTCGCACCCTCTCCATGGATATGGCAACTTCCGCAGTTGTTATAGTCCTGTGAATGACAGACCTGGCAGTTAAAATCATTGTAATGCATGGAGTGGAACGAATTGGATGTTTCGACCCCTGAATGGCAATCACTGCATTTGGGAAGTTCGGTATAGGCATAACGCTGGTTAACCGGTTTACCGTTACCATGCAGTTCTGCACCACTATGACAGTCGAGACAGCTGAATCCGTTTTCCGAGAAGTGTACATCGGGTTGGGTGCCGGCTGCAACACCGAGGTAAGCATGACCTCCGCGCGAGCTGTGGCAAACAACGCATCCGGTAACCATATCGGGGGTTTTGGTAAACATGTGACCCTTAGCCAATCCGCCACCGCCAGCCAGAGGCCTTACAATGTGACAGTTACCGCAGGTGCCGTGGCAGGTTGCACAGTTGGCATTGTACCCTTCGATCTGATGCTGGGGAAGTTTGTCGAAATCTTCGTGTCCGTTCAACCCGCTCCTGATGGTAACTTTCCGCTTCTGACCGGTTCCGTTGTGAATGCTGGTTTCAAAATTTCTTACGATTTCCTGATGGCAGGTTCCGCATTTTTCATCGGCATACATCGACGGATGCCTGATAAAGTCACCGGAATGTGCCAGTTTTTTATCATCAGTATTGTCGGTTCCGTTATGACACCCGACACACCCTATTTTATAGTGTCCCGATTTTTTGTATTCCTTGTATCCGTCTCCACCCATAAAAACACGGTCATAAGGTTCATAATGGGGAGCTTCACCCCCGCAACCGCCACCAATGATGGCTGTATCCGGGGAATACACTTTCTGCAGATGCGAATAATTGGTATGGCAGCCTTCACACGATGCGACAGATGTTTCCTCTCCTGCCTGAGGGGTGTCCTTATCACAACCTGCAGCAAACACAAGCAGAAATATTGTGATGGCAAGGAGACTGATTGCGCTCAGTGGTTTCGTAAGTAGTTTCATATCAAGTTAGTTATATTAGTAAATACTTATAATCAGGACTTTACCCGGATTGCTTTACTGATGAACAAAGATTAAACTTTTCAAAGCATTGTTAACTTTTTAACAGTTGGCATCTGTCTGTATAAATTTTGCTATAAGTTGGTTAAGAAACTGATCTGTGACAGTTATTTATATGATTAATTATTACTTTTGCTCGGAGAGGAGACCTATGATGGAAAAGATGAGTTTTGAAGGTTCAAGTTGTACGATTAGTTCTCATGTGTGCAAATGTTTTGAGAAACTGAGCCCCGATGAACTGGATTATCTGAATGCCAATTCTGTTATCATCAAATACAAGAGGCGCGAGTTAATCTGCAAAAAGGGAGGGTTTGTTTCTCATGTGATGTTTGTTGAAAGCGGACTTGCCAAGGCATTTCTCGACGATGGGGTAAATTCACTGGTACTTAAAATCATCCCTCCGAAAAACCTGCTGGGGCTGACATCCCTTTCTGAGGACCTCAACACCTACCAGTATTCAGCCATGGCCTACATTGACTCTGAAATCAAGCAGATCGATGTGAATGTTTTCAGGAAACTGGTAAGTACCAATGCCGAGTTTGCCAAAGAGGTTATCAACATCCTCAGTGCAAACAGTGTACAGATTTACGGCAGGTTTTTCTGCCTGACCCATAAACAGGCCTTTGGACGCATGGCCGATATCATTCTGTGTCTGGCCAACCGGGTTTTCAAGCAATCTGAATTTGACTTGCCGTTATCGCGTAAAGATCTGGCCGAATTGTCTGGAATGAGTTCGGAGACGGTAATCCGGATGCTGAAAAAATTCACTGACGACGGGTTGATTGTAATCGACGGGAAATCCATTAAAGTAGTTGATCAGGAACGCCTGCAAAGGATCAGTGAGCTGGGATAGCCAACTAAACCTGCCCTGATTCCGGGCGTTGGGGAAGTGCAGGTTGAAAACAAGGGTATTAAAAAAGGGATAGCCTGAAAGCTATCCCTTTTTGTTGCAACGATTAACCTTACAGTTTGATCAGTTTCTTTGTACCAATGATCTGGTTGCTGACAACAAGTGAACAAAAGTAAATGCCAGGCCTGAGTGACGAAACATCGATTTCTGTTTTGTGATTTCCGGCTGAAACAGGGATAGATAAAAGTTCCTTGCCTTCAGTGCCCGCAACAAGCAAGCGGGCGTTGCCTGCTGAAACCGGACAGTCAACGATGAACCGGACTTTTGCCGATGCCGGATTGGGCACGGGATCTGAAAGGTAGGCTTCCTGAACAGTTTGCAAAGGATTTAACCCTGTAGTTACATCAATGATGGTGACTGTCAGATCGTCGAAGAAAAAGCCATCGGCAACCACACCACCATCACTGCGCAGGGTGAAACGGAGTTTAATATCCTGCCCGGCATACTGACTCAGGTTGATTTCTTCTTTGACCCATGAGTTCATGATTCCGTCATACACAGGCCCCGGAGTCTGATTCTCGGTGCCAGGGTGGGTATATTTACCAGCCAGCGGTGTCCAGGTACTGCCATTGTTGGTAGAGATTTTGAGTTGAACATAGTCGAATCCAGCTTCAGTTTTCCATCGTGCCTGGAAATTCAGTACCGCAACAGAGGCATTGTTAAGGGAAACACTCTGTGTAAAGGTAGTAGAGCTGTTGGTGTTGTTAGTATAATTTCCTGAGGGTGAATCAGCGATGGAATAGGGTGCTGACCAGGGGAACATCCCGTAAAGGCCCCAGCCTCCGGTCCAGTTTTCGAGATCAGGAAAATCATCTGAGAAAACCACCACCGGTGTCCCGAAATACCGTTCAATCGTATCGCGGGTAACCGAAAATCCGTCATTCAGTACGAGCACATAACGCAGGGTATCGCCGCTCTTTACACCGTCACTTAACAGGAATGATATTGAATCGGCCTTGGACTGGAGAACTGCCAGGTTTTCAAAAACCACGGGATTCCCGGTTTCAGTAAATTCATCACCAAGAGGCTCAAGCGAAACGGTATATGTTCCATCGGTTTGTCCCAGACGGGTCAATGAAAAGTGAACATGATAACTCTTATCGGGAACAATCAGCGGTGTGTTGTCCACAATTTCAGCATAGGTTCCTGAGAACCGGGCTGCCAGGATACTCTGCAGCATGTTTTCCTGACAAAGCGGGATAATCCGCGATGACTGCGGCCAGAAGCCATCGCTGTTTCCTCCGACCTCCGGTGTGTAGGAGAGAATTTTGTTTTTGGTGGTCTGCTCACCGTACATCCAGTCGTCAGACCCACCGTTTGAAGGATAGATGGTGGTGCTTCCCGGACCGTAGGTATACTGATTGTCGGCAGTCATACGGCGGGAATACTCGGCAAACACCATGTCGTCGGGGCAGATTGATTCAATGTATCCCCATGGGTACAGCAAGAGGTTGGAATAGCTATGGTAATTCAGGGCTATTTTAAAATCGTGGGTTTCGCAGAACTCTTTCATTATCTGAGTTTCAGGTTCCGAGAAAGGAACCGTTCCCCGGTAAGTATCGTCAGCCGGGTAAGGAGAAGAACCCTCATCATCATAACCCCAGAAAAAACCGTAGTTTCTGTTCAGGTCAACCCCGTACGATCCGTCTCCATTGTTGCGCCGGTTTTTCCGCCACATGCCGCCACCATTCGGCTGAGTATTGATGTTGTACTGATACCCGTCAACATTGATAATCGGAACAATATACAATTCCGTATTGTCGACTATTTGCTGTACTTCTTCATTGATGCTGTAATTTTCAAGAAGGTAGTACATAAAATACAGGAGATGCTGCATCCCGATGGGTTCTCGGGCATGGTGCATGCCGGTGTAAAGTACCTGAGGTTCATTTTCTGTTTCGTTCGGATTGTCCGAAATTTTAACGTAATACACCGGTAAACCGTTGATGGAGGTGGTGGTTGAAACAGGTTGTTTTACGGTTATCAGATCAGGAAACAAAGCCGCCATATTGTCGAGATGGGCATAGCATTGGTCAATGGTACTGAATCCCCCGCACGACCCCAGGGTGAAGTTTGCCGGGACCGGATAATCAGAGACAGCGCGCATGGCTTCCTGCTTAACGGTTTCAGGGTTAAAACCGGCATTGCGCAAAGCATAATAAGACTCCAGATCCTCTATTTCAACAGTATAGTCAAGGCCAAGCTCCTGAAGTTTAACAAACTCTGATTGGCTGAGTGCTGCAGTATAGGTTCCTTCTTTCTGACTGTAGAAACCTGCATCGGCAGCAATGCCTTTCCCGGCCAAAATCTTCAGTGTTTCCGGGGCAATGCGGATTTTAACCTGCCGGTATTTCTCCTGCTGGCCCATCGCCATGGTGAAAGCGAACAAAAGGAAAATCGTAAAAATACGTTTCATAGGTTGGGATCTTTTTGAGGATTCGTAGCTAAATGCAAACCTAACTAATTTTACGGGGATTGGTGTATTGGTCAAGGATAATTTTAATAACCTTATTTCCCTATCCAACAGAAATTGGAATCAGCGATTTGCATGGGTCAGCGTTTCGACCGATACAGATTTTTTTCTGTGCCGGCTCACGGGAAGGTGCTACCGGCAGATATTCTGCCCGAAATTGCGACATTGCAGAATTGAATTACCGGAATTACTGCAGCTGAATTATCAGGGAATCAATGCCATTTAATTATGTTTAAAAATGGAATATCCGGTTGTTGGGATTTCCTGCAACACTATAGCACAGTAATACATTGATAGTCAATAATCAGGCATGCCGATTGCCAGGCTGATCCAAACCTTCTGAGAGATGCATTCCTGAATAGTTATGACTTTTCGGGAACAGAATCCCGGATGGTCATGTTTCAGGAATTTTATAGCGGGTGAATGAAGGGAAAGTTTCATTAATTTTCGTTCTGAATCACCTGCCTGGCTAAATCAGAATCTCTTCTGTTATCGCACAGCAGCGGTTCCGATCTAAAAAAATCCCTGGGTCGTTGCGTCATTGAATGATTCTTTATTATCTTTCCACCCACATATATTTACTTATCTTGATATACTCATGCAGGAAACAACCGTTTACAAGCCCGCAAATCACATCCGCATCGTTACAGCAGCCTCTCTCTTCGATGGGCATGATGCTTCCATCAATGTTATGCGCAGGATACTTCAGTCGTCAGGGGCTGAAGTGATTCACCTTGGCCACGACCGTTCAGTACAGGAAGTGGTACAGTGTGCCATTCAGGAAGATGTGCAGGCCATCGCCATCACTTCCTACCAGGGCGGGCACATGGAGTATTTCAGGTATATGTTTGATTTGCTCAGGGAAGCGGGCTGCGGACACATAAAGATCTTTGGTGGAGGCGGTGGGGTAATCCTTCCACATGAGATTGAAGAACTGCATCAGTATGGAATTGCCCGGATTTATTCACCGGATGACGGGCGGCAGATGGGTTTGCAGGGTATGATCAATGACCTGCTGCGCAAATCGGATTTTGAGGTTGGAAATTTAACCGAAATCCGGCCTGATGAACTGCGCAACGGCAACTACCGCACCCTGGCCTCCCTCATTACCCTTGCCGAGAACCATCCTGAGAAGATTAAAGAACTTTCACATGAGCTGAATAACAACTGTGCAGAATTTTCAGTCCCTGTGCTTGGAATTACCGGTACGGGCGGAGCGGGGAAATCATCGCTGGTAGATGAGCTGGTCAGGCGGTTTCTGCAGGCCAATCCTGGGAAACGTATGGCCATCCTTTCGGTCGACCCAACCAGGAGAAAAAGCGGGGGTGCCCTGCT